>NZ_JALFIA010000012.1:0-2893 GCF_022776125.1 Hallerella sp.
AACAACTAGTGGACTTGGGGAATTTTCTTGATCCTTGAATGCCGTTGCGTATTCAGAAATCATAAATGGGACATCAAGTCCAAGCCCTGTTTTGTGATTCAAATAGTGCAATAATGCTTTGTCACTAAGATGCATTAGATACGACAATTCATCTACATCTAAAAATGGAGTCGGAGTCTCGTTCAGTAAATTCTCAATATGATCTGCATAAAGATTTGCGTTGTAGGTTCTCATAATCAGCCTCTTTTTATTCATTCGCGTGTCAATAAATAGTCAAGAATAAAAGTCTAAGCTGCGAAAATTCTAGGGCCTAGACATTATAGAAATTTTCCTTGGACTCTAATATAAATATACGTATTTGAAGGAAAAAAAGAAAAAGGACTTGAGAATTAATCTCAAGTCCTTTAATGCGTTAGATTGTCACGGAGGCTTTTGTCTCCTCGCAATGACACGCGAGGCGAGAGCGGCGACCATGCTTGCATGGGCGTTGCCGAGCCGATGTTGTCATGCGCTCTGCGCAATGCCGCAATGACACGCGGAGAGCGTTTTTATCCTGCGTTCCTCTCGTCTCTCGTCTGAAGGACCGCAGGTCCGTTCTCTCGTCTATTTCACGATATGTCTATGGTACTCCTGCAGGCTGCAGACTTCGAATCTACCGTAGTCATGCTTGTCCATGAGACCTTCGACGGTGGAGGTGAGGGTGTAAGCTTCCCCATAATTACAAAGTAAAAACAAAACGGGCAGGTTCTTCGTCTGAGGAACCTGCCATTTTTATTTTTTGCTATATTTTTACCGGACACTAATAATTTACATTAAAGGCTGGTGGAGCCACTGCGTCTTTTGGGCAGGAGGGGGATGTGCCGAAGGCTTGTTTTTGTTGGATTTTGTTTTGGAGTGGGAGTGTGTTTGCCACAAGTCCTGTGCCCATCCATTTTTCGATGGCGGGGGAATCGGTCTTGCTAGCTTGCGATGTAGAATGGCCAAACGAAAATGCGATCGGTGAAATTTCTTATCAGTGGTATTTAGGGGCAGAGCCGATTGAAGGGGCAACCGGTTACGAATATGCAACAGAAGAATTTGATCAAGCAGGGTGTCGTCAGTATAATTGCGTGAAAAAAAATCTAGAGAATTTGGATGCCGTTTTAACCTCGATGATTGTCGTTTTCACGGGCTTGCCGACGGTAAAAATTCAGACAGTCGATGGCGAAATGCCCACAACCGATATCGTTTACGGTCCAACAGAATATAGTCAAAGCATTGCCAATGCAACCAAGGTTCCTTCTTCCATGCAAATTTACGACGCATCGGGGAACCTTCTTTACGAAAGCGGTGAATATCAAAAAAAGAAAAGCGGTCTCACGATTAAAATTCGTGGGAATACCAGTGTAAAAATCAACGGCAAATCTTCGTACAAATTAAAGCTGCAAAAGGAGGCTGATTTACTTTCGGCGTTAGTCCCGCGCGATACTGTAAAATGGAGCGCCTCGGACTATGCAGATAAAAATTGGATTTTATTGGCCTCCACAGAAACATCCCATACGTGGATTGGTTTCAAAATCTGCGATATTGTCGGATTTCCGTGGACTCCCGAATACGCCTTCGTAAACGTTTTTATCAATGGGGATTATCGAGGTTTGTATCTGCTGATGGAATCCATCAATCAGGGCCCAAGCCGTGTGAATATTTCCGATGACGGGTACATCATCGAACGGGATGCCTATTGGTGGAATGAAGACGTTTGGTTTAAAACGGAACGGTATGGCTTGGAATATACGTTCAAATATCCTGACGAAGACGATGTAACGGCAAAACAGCTAGAATACATCCAAAATTTAATGGACGACGTTGAAACGCACATTACGGACGGCACATACGAAGACATTTTGGATGTAGAAAGCTTTGCCCGTTGGATTTTGGTGCATGATTTGCTTGGCTCTTGGGATGCGGCCGGTTCAAACGCTTTTATGGCAAAGGAGAATTCCGCAGATTCCAAAATTTATATGCTTTCCAATTGGGATTTCGATTCCAATTTTATACAAGAAGATGAATGGGGAAAGCAGCATAATTTGGATCGGGCGTATGCGGTTTACTTGTTCCGAAGCGTAAATACGACTTTTATCAATCGGTACAAAGATTTGTTTGATTCCATTCAACCGATGCTTTTATCGGCGTTTCAAAGCTGGATGGAAGAATTGGAGACTGCTTTAGAAGGACCGATTGATATATCGCGTTATTGTGATTCTGCCCGGTGGAATTCTCCCTGGAGGCGTTTGGTAGATGGAGATTACCACGAAGCCTTGAACTGGTTTGAACGCCGTCTTGCGTGGATGAACGAGGCGATGGCCAAGAGTTATGGTATTGTGTATGAATTAAACGGGGGACGTTTGGATTATAATGTCGAATATCCAGATTCCATCCGTTTCTTAAGCCGAATCGATATTCCTCAAGCTCAAAGAAATGGCTTTGAATTCGCCGGATGGAGTGTTAAAGAAGATACAACTCCACGCATCAATAAAAGATTGTATGGTTATCACTTAACAGAAGATGTGGCGCTAACAGCTCATTGGGCGGATATCTCGCTCGACACAACGGCAGAGGATTCT
This sequence comes from Hallerella sp., assembly GCF_022776125.1. NCBI lineage: Bacteria > Pseudomonadati > Fibrobacterota > Fibrobacteria > Fibrobacterales > Fibrobacteraceae > Hallerella > Hallerella sp. The sequence goes on from NZ_JALFIA010000012.1 coordinate 2,604, forward strand.
GTCAGCAAGGCCCAAAAGGATATATCTACGGGGATGTATGACGTGTTCAACAGTCTAGGGCAATACTTGGGCCGCAAGGGACTTCAAAAAATACCGACTGGCCCCTATTTTACGCGCAAGGTGAAATAGCAAAATTCCTATCTTTTAAACATGATGAATCTAAAGATGATGGAAGACGGCTTCCGCATGATTTTGGAAGGTATGGGCGAAGACATTCACCGTGAAGGTCTCATTGATACTCCGAAGCGTGTCGCGAAGATGTATCAAGAGCTCATGACGGGTCTTTCCGG
>NZ_JALFIA010000039.1:0-20858 GCF_022776125.1 Hallerella sp.
CTGTGGGCGGTGCATGTTGTTTTGAATCGCGCCTGGATCAAGGCATTGCCCAAGGGCAAATACAATGCCTTACGGGTTTTCCGGACCGTCATCAACGGCGGTGTAATCTTGTGCGTATTGTTCCTGATGGTCAGCGGGATCATGCTTTCGAACCATGTATTTAGCTGGCTCGGCATTGAAAGGGGGGCAAACTTTGCCCGTACCGCTCACCTGCTAGCCAGCCACTGGTACCTGGTTTTCGTTTCTCTTCACATCGGGCTTCACTTGTCCATATTTATTCGGAGCAAGTTGGCGACGGGTATCGTGACTGTTCTTGCGGCTTATGGAATCTACGCCTTTATTCAACGGGGCCTCTGGAAATACCTTACGTTACAGCAACCTTTTTCCTTTTTGGATATGGAGCGGGGGTACCTGCTGTTTGTTTTGGATTATCTTGCCGTGATGGCCCTGTTTGCCTTGACGATTCATTTAGCATCATCCAAGGTGAAACTGACGGCCCCCCTTTGTGACCGTTCGACCGTTCCATGGAACTGTTTCCACGGGAGAAGTTGCAAATACAGAAGCAGACATCATCGCAAATAAAAAATCCTAATTTTTAACGGCAGCCAAAAACTTCTTCCAGAAATTCGAAGTTTCCCCTGCAATCTGGATGCGCTTGCCATGCACCAAAGCGTCCGCGACTTTGCGATGCGCTTCGTTGATGGCATTTTGCATGGTGGATCTTGCACCCCCATTTTTTTACGCATTGACCCTGGTCAAGACATTCGATATGCCATTAACTAATATGAGATTTTTGGGAAGGGACTGCTAGTCTTTTGTTTTTTACAATTATCGAATGAAATTCGTATAAATCTTGGCTTCTGCGGTAGGCTGTGGGACACCCGCTTGCTTACCCGCTTCAATACTTTTGAGCATCCATGCCATATTACGGCCAAGCATCTTCATAATCTGCAAGCCTTCTTCATCCTGCATCACGTCTTCCGGTTTAGAACCGTGAACCATGTTCCAGTAACGCGAAGTCACTATCGGCTGCTGAGCAAACGCCGGATACTTATTCAAAGCGTCGAGGCAAGCCGTAGTCCCTGCACGGCGTGCAGAAGCAATCGTCGCGGCAGGCTTAAACTGCAATTCCGCAGCACCCTGACCGTAAAGACGATCGAGGAACATCAACATTTCACCGCTCGGCGAAGCGTAATAGACCGGAGAACCGTAGACCACGCCATCAGCGGTTTTCAAAAGTTCCACGGATTCTTTTACAACTTTTTCAACTTCTCCCTTCATCACGCGGCCACCCACAAAGACGATTTCAGAATCAATTCCCGCCGTTTTTAATTCTTCGACAATCACATTCAAAGCGGTATAGGTACAGCCCTTTTCGCGACGGCTACCGTTAAACAAAACCACCTTCATAAGGTCTCCTTTTTTTAGAAAATTATAAAATTTTCCGACGCTAGAAAATGTCGCCCAGCAGGCGGTCAAAACGAAACGCCTTTATCCCTGCTATTTATTATATTGAACAATATGAAATTTTTCCTGAATTTGTTCGCAACCTTCTTCGCACTTACTCTTGCCGCATGTTCTACTTCTACCGTTTCGAGCGACAATGAGAATTTTCAATCCAGCAGTTCTGCGAAATTCTCGTCCAGCGCTGAACCACAAAGCATTTATGAAGCAATCGAAGAATCCGGAAAGTACACAACCCGCGATTCCGTGGCGGCATACCTCTGCAAATTCGACAAGTTGCCGTCTAACTATGTGAGCAAAAGCGAAGGCAAAGCTCTATACGAATCTAAAACAGGCAACACCTTTTCCAAATGGAATTTCAATCCGTGGACAACGATTGGCGTGATGATTGGAGGCGACGTCTTTGATAATCGCGAAGGTTTATTGCCGAGCGGAAGTTACCATGAAGCGGACGTGGACTACTTCGACGCAAGCCGCGGAACAAAGCGGCTTGTCTATCAGTCGGACTGTGTCATCTACTATACCGCAGACCATTACGAAACGTTCACGCGATTAGAAAGACAATAGCAACAAAAAACGGTGTCGCGTTCGCGACACCGTTTTGATTTGGATTCCTGAAACTTACTCGGCAAAGAGGGCCGTAGACAGATAACGGTCGCCGGTATCCGGAAGAAGGGCCACAATGGTCTTTCCCTTGTTCTCGGGGCGCTTGGCCAGTTGCTCGGCAGCCCAGAGGGCCGCCCCAGAAGAAATTCCCACCAGCACTCCTTCTTTGCGGCCGATTTCACGACCCGCCTCGAAGGCAGCCTCGTTCTCAACAGTAATGATTTCGTCGTAGACATTGGTGTTCAGAATATCGGGCACAAAACCCGCACCGATTCCCTGGATCTTGTGGACGCCCGCCACCCCCTTCGAAAGCACCGGGGAAGAGGCTGGTTCCACTGCTACGATTTTCACAGCCGGGTTCCTAGACTTAAGATACTCGCCTACACCGGTAACGGTTCCGCCCGTGCCTACACCAGCAATAAAGATGTCCACCTTACCGTCGGTATCTTCCCAGATTTCGGGGCCGGTGGTGCTGCGGTGAGCTGCCGGGTTGGCGGGGTTCACAAACTGTCCCGGGATAAAGCTATCAGGAATTTCCCGAGCCAGTTCCTCGGCCTTCGCGATAGCCCCCTTCATGCCCTTCGCCCCTTCGGTAAGCACCAGTTCTGCACCGTAGGCCTTTACCAGCTGACGGCGTTCTACGCTCATGGTCTCGGGCATTACGATGATAATGCGGTATCCACGGGCAGCCGCCACAGCAGCAAGGCCGATACCGGTATTGCCGGAAGTAGGTTCGATAATCACCGAACCCTTCTTGAGCTTGCCCGAAGATTCGGCGTCGTCAATCAAGGCCTTGGCCACGCGGTCCTTCACGGATCCTGCCGGGTTGAAGTATTCGAGCTTCGCCAAAATCTTTGCCTGCAACTGATGAGCAGACTCGATTCGAGTGAGTTCGAGAAGTGGAGTGCGACCAACCAGTTGGTCAATCGAAGTATAAACTTTTGGCATGAGTATTCTCCTTTCGTTAGTTACAATGCAAGCGTTAGAATGTCCTTGATAGCGGTTGCATCAAGTGGTACATAGTGTCCGACGTTTCCATTTTTTACAGCCCGTGCGGCCATCACTTCAAAATCCTTGTTGTCAATTTTCAAATCCGAAAGGGTGGTCGCTAGTTTCAATTTTTTGAAAAAGGCTGCCAATTTTTCCGACAGGGCATACGCCCTTTCCTTTTCGCTATAATTGTACGGGTCGATTCCAAACAAGCGGCTCGCCAAAAGCGCCAGTCGCCAAGGCTTCTTTTGAGCCATATACTTTGTCCAAGCAACGGTGACGACAGCCATCCCTTCGCCATGGGTGATGTTGTACTGCGCCGAAAGTTCATGCTCAATGCGGTGAGATCCCCAGTCGGCACGACGCCCTACATCCAGAAAACCTCCATGGGCAACGCTTGCAAGCCACTGAATTTCGCCACGGGCGTTAATGTCCCTAGGATTCTCGATCAGCTTATCGGCATTCACAAGCAAAGCCCGAATGGCACCTTCAATCAGGTAGTCCGTGGTGTCGGAATATTTCTCGTCGGAGAAATACCTTTCCAGAAGGTGGGAGAGCACATCTGCAACACCTACAAAAGTTTGGTATTCCGGAAGGTTTACGGTGTACTTCGGATTCATGATGGCAAACTTCGGAATGATGCGGTCATCTTCAAAACCCAGCTTCCATTCACCATTCGAAAGGATCGCCGCATTGGAAGTTTCGGAGCCGCTGGATGCCGTCGTCGCAATCACGCCGATAGGCAACACGCGTTCCGCCGAAACGCCCTTGCTAAAAAAGTCCCAAACATCGCCTTCGTACGGAATGCCAAGAGCCACCGCCTTGGCAGTATCAATTGAGCTTCCGCCTCCAACCGCCAAGACAAAATCCACGCCACTGGTCTTGCCCTGCCAAACCAGTTCACGGACTAGATCGATAGACGGGTTCGGCACCACGTTGCCGTTTTCCGAAAAACGGATGCCCAGTTCCGACACGGCTTCCTGAACAGCCGAATAGATTCCAAGGGTCTTGATAAAATCGCCACTGTAAACGAGCAGCAGGGACTTGACCTTATAATCCGCCAAAAGCGACTTCAGTCTTTTCTCGCTGTCTTCGCCAAAGACAATTCTTGCGGGATTGTGATATTCAAAACCTATCATCGTACCCTTCTGCGAAAGAGTTCTTTATCGCGATAATCTCTACTCTCGTTTCCTACTATTTTTATAGGAATTAATATAAAAAAAAGCCATTCACGCGTCAATATTTTTCCTTATTCTCAGCTATACTTTTTTCCTATTTGGGTATAGTTACAGGCTATAACAGATCTTATAATCCACCTTCAAATTCCGCAAGGAACTGGCGTCCCTGTTCCCATTCACCGAGGTTAGATTCCGAATTGATATGGCCCAGAGCACCCGCGTTGAATAGTCTCGTTCCCCAAACTTTAGCAAAAAATTCAACGCGTTCCAAAGTCATATACGGATCGTTTTCACTGCCTACGACACATGCAGGCACCGGTAATTTTTCGGAAGGAATCGGCGCAAAATTTTGGATATGGGCGACCCTCTCCACATCGGCGGGCGTTACCAGGAACGCTCCTTTAATATTTGAAGGAATGCTCCCCTGCCGTCCGGCCCTCAAGAGCCAAAGGACAGTCGTTACAACGCCCAAGCTATGCGCTACTAGAATCGTATCGTCTTTTTGCTGGCGAATGAATTTGTCAAGGGTTTCCACCCATTCTTCTTTTTGCGGCTTATCCCAGCAACGCTGATAAACACGACTCGCACTTGGCAAACTCTTTGTCCAAAAAGTTTGCCAATGACTGGGGCCCGAATTATTCAAACCAGGAATTATCAAATAGTGCATTCGTGAAAACCTCCATTCTCAAATACCGTCGCTTCTAGAATCCGTAATTCAAAGAAAGCTGCCCTCGATTTAAATCAGCAGTTTTCGTCTTACCGACAGAGGCATCCAGGTAATCTGTTTCAATTCAAAGATATTCAATTCCCACCGTAAATGTAGAGGCAAGTTTATAGGCGGCATTCACAAACGCGGACCGGTTTCTTTTGGCACCGCCCACATTTTCAATGGATTCTTCATCGATTTTATCAACGCCTGCACCCACATTCAAGGTCAATTTTTGCACAGGATTGTACTGCAAGGCGGCCCAGCCACCGTAAGCCCTGATTCCTTCAGTCTTTTTCGGATTTTCCTGGTTCGTCACGACACCACGACCGATTCCCGCGCCATACGCGTCTATATTTTCACCATAAAAGCCTTCGCCCAAAAGCGTCAAAGTCTTAACAACTGGAAGCGTTAAGTCGCCATTCACAGACCAAGTCGGAACATCCTTTGTCGCACCGGCAAGATCGATGTCAAATTCCTCGCGGCCATAATGCCCCGAAATTCCGACACCCAGTTTTTTGCCTTCTACCCATAGCGGAAGTACTGCGCCAATGCGGCCTTCAAAAGTCGGAATATCGGCATCCGTTCCAGTTTCACCAACGCCTGCGTAAGGTTGATCAATACCCACAGAACGCACCACAGCAGCAGCAATATCTACAGATCCACCAGCAACCGGGATCGTTTCCGTCAAACGAAGCTGTGCACGGCGCAGACCCGGATCACCAGAATTGGTGAGCATGCCCGCATTCAAAACAGGAGTTATCAAAGGAGAAATCACGTCCCATGTTTGACCGGCAAGCACCGAAAATCCAGTTTTACCAAATATAATCTGACCATAGCCATGGCGAAGACGCGGTGTAGGAGCGGTTGCAGACCCCCCACCATAAAAGTCGACTTCTATTTTGCCACGCGCCTGAAAGAACGCAGCAGTATCAGTTGTCACCAGGTCAAGCCCCAAACGAGTCAAATTCGGCGTTAAATACCAGCCCCCATCATCTTCATTTGTCAAATCAGAAACGGAAACCGTATTGTCAAAATTTCCATTGTTACTTTTAGAATCGTTATAGGCTGCCGTCAGCGAAGCAAAGCCATAAGCCGTCAATTGAACGCCAGCCTTTGTAAAGACCGGAATGGTTTCTGCAGCGAAAGCTGCCTGAGAAAGAAGCAAGAAGGTCAAAAGATATTGAGTTGTATTTTTTTTCATTGACAAACTCCTTTTGAATAACGGAATTAAGTTTGGTCAAAAATTAGATCTACCCCAAGCATCAGTCCAATACATTCTTTTAATGCCTAGTTATAGGCGTTCAACCAAAACAAACCCATTTATGTTTTCTGCTCAACGGGAGAAAGGTCCGAACTGGTCTCAGAAATACTCGTCGACCAGAATGATGATGTTTATAATCTCGAAGGCGGTCTTGATTCAATTCCCAAATGCTCTCGGCCAATCGCGCAAACAGTCGAATCTATACGAAAAGCCATGATCGGTAATGACGCTCATCATGGCCAACGACGCCGCGGGGTTCCAAAAAACTTGGGCTTTCCCGTATGAACTTCGGCGGCATGGGTGTCAAGGTGGAGTCGCGACTATGCACGGTTCTGCAGAATGCAGAGATTTGACCTATTTTATTTAAAAGTTTTGGCCAAAGATTATGGATCTGCACTTTCTACAAACCAAGTGAAACCTGCATTTTCAATCGTCTTAAAAGTATCGGATAATGATTGACCGCCCTCGGTCAGATAACCCGACGCAAAAACAGAATCGACCACTTTGAAAAGTTCCTTTTCGTGCCCCTTAAAATAGACTTCACGACCGGCAGCACAACGAATATCCGATTTCGGGAGCAATAAGCGTGCAAGGCAAAGAATCTTCATGCAATATTCGAATGTAAGATTCGAAACATCACGTTCGGCAAGACGAGTTCCCTTGACTGGCAACAAGAAGTTTATCGGCACCGATTCAGGATTGATAGCCACCAAATCCAAAAGCATATCAACAACGTCTTCTTTGGATTCACCCATTCCGATAATTCCGCCACAACAAATTTCAAAGCCGACACGTTGCAGCATTTGAATGTTTTGAATGCGACGCTCGTATGTGTGCGTACTGCAAATTTCAGGATAAAAACGGCGGCTCGTATTCAAATTATGATTGATACGGTCAAGGCCTGCAGCCTTTAAAACGCGCGCTTGGTGTTCTGTCAAAAATCCGATAGAACAGCAAATATGTGTCCCCGACTTTTTCATGCGGGCAATGCGTTCCGCCAGATTCTCAATTTCCTTATCGGTAAATCCCATGCCCGAAAGCCCAATGCAGTGTCTGGACAAATGGAATTCATTTACAAGATTGTTATTGCTATCCAGTTTTTCATCGGAGACGCTTCTGTATTTTTCAATCGGAGCTTTTGAATCACGCGACTGAGCACAATAGGCACAATTCTGTGTGCAATTTCCACTTCGCACGTTCGTCAAAATCTGAATACTGACGCGGTTGCCCTTGTATTTGGTACGAAGCGAATAAGCCGTTTCCATTAAATTTTCAAGTGCGTCGTCCGGTAAATTCAAAATTTGCAGACATTCCGCTCTGGAAAATTTCTTTTCGTTACCAGCCTTCATCATTCACCTCTCTTTCGTCAAGGCTAAATATTTTGACAAAATATGTCATCAATTACCCTTGAAATTCAATAATTCCCGTATGCGAAAACGGCTTCTTTGCCATCGCGCAAACGTCATTGGTCAAGATGTTTTTACTCTTGACATCCGTATTCATCGTTTCGCATTCTATCACACATATTTCGAAAGCGTCACCACATCTTCGCCGCTCCATGTGTAAAGAGCCAGCAGAGGTTCTTCAGTTGTCCGCATAGAATGAATACGATTCGACGGGTGCAGAACAAATTCACCCGGATGGCGAACCGTTGTCACACCGTCCAAAATCCACTCGGCATGTCCCGAAAGCACGACATAAAGTTCCGTTGCAGGATGATAATGAGCCGGATAAAACGTATTCTTTCCCAAGAGCGTAAATCCATAGCAAAAATGCTCATCGCGAAAAGGCGCTTCGGGACCAAGAATTTCGCCCCAGCCCATTCGACTGCCCAAATCAGGCATGTCGGGACGCGGCTCGTAATTATACTTCCATGGTAAAAAAGGAAGTACCGGTTTTAAAGCCTTTAACAAGCCCTCTGTTTCGGAACTTCCAAATTGAATCGCTTCCTCAAGCCAACGAATCAACGGCGAATCACTTTTTTCGAAAGTCCCTATCGAGGGTGGAATTTCTCGCATCACGAATTTAGCGGCTTCTTGACCGATGTCGTCGTTTATTTGCGCACGTCCATTCAGAAAACGCTTGGATTCTTCGATTAGGTGGTCTATGAAATTTGGCATCCAACTCCTCGCATTTTTACTTCTTGCTCGACTTTAACACAGCCACCGTATGGCCAATGACTTCACCCTGCAAAAACGCTTTATAAGCTTCTGCAGCCGTGAGTTTTAAGGATTCCAGCGATTTTTCGATTTCGAAGGCGTTCTTCCCAGATTCCTTTACCGAAATGCTAGCGAATGCTTTCTGCAGATCGCATGCTCGGTAGAAGCGGAACGGGCCAAGTCCAGCCTTTTCTTGCGCGGCATAGCCCGAAATCACATCTTCAGGTTCCGTCTGAACTTTCCAGGAATAGGTGAAAATTTCAGACGAAAACTCAGCCAATTCACCGAGTCGAATCAACGCACTAAGCGGTACGCGACCACCGAGAGTTGAATAAACGGCTCCCTTTTCCGACAGGTAATCACGAGCCTGCCTAAGCGCCAGGTAATGCAAATCCAGCATCTGCTCATGCACAAATTCCGGAATCACTTCCTCACGTTTTTCCAAATAATGTCCACTATTACGTTCGTCTTCGATCTTGATATTATCCGTCAACGGGACATTAGGCAAATTTTCGTAAATCACGTCATAACGGCGTTCACTGTTTTCAAGAGGACGCAAAAGATCCCCCGCTCCAAATTCCAATTTTACCGAATCTGCATTTTTCAAATTCTTTTTAATGTTTTCGGCAGCGGTATCCACCACGCTCTTCAGCAAATCCGTAAAGCCTACGCGTTTTACGCCCAGAAGTTCAACGCCTGTCAAGACATCTATTCCGGAACCTGTGCCAATCGATGCAAACGCGTCCAAATCATGTCCCGCTTTTTCGCGAATCAGCTTGAACGCAGGAGCCGCAATATACGCCACCCAATCACTCGTAATATCTTCGGTCTTAGGCAAATAGGCATGATCCGTGATTGCCACGGAAAGATAATCTTGAATGTTTTTGGGAAACTCTTCCAAAGACAGATATTTTTTTACATCCACTAAAATGCCCATTTATATGTAACCTCACTTTTTTTACAAAGTATAGATGCCACATATTGTTGCGTCCAATACAAATTTCCTAACACTTGCTATCAATTTTTTGTATAAGTGAAACGTCATTTTTCGGTTGACAATATTTATGCATCTATGTAGATTCAGGCATAGTTATTTCGATCGTGTATTTTTCAGCACTTGGGAATGATCAAAAACGCGACGTTCTTTTCGGTACTGTTAGCAAAAGGAGCCGAACACAATGGCACATTATCTCTTCACTTCCGAATCCGTGTCCAAGGGACACCCAGACAAAGTTTGCGACCAAATTTCTGACGCAATTCTCGACGCCTGCCTTGCGCAGGATCCGGACAGTCGCGTCGCTTGCGAAACTCTAGCTAACACCGGTCTCGTCGTGATTTCCGGTGAAATTTCTACAAAAGCAGTTATCGATTACCAGCAAATCGCACGCAAGACAATCAAGAGCATTGGCTATGTGAATCCGGAACTCGCTTTTGATTACAAAGGTTGCTCCGTCCTCGTAGCAGTAGACAAGCAGTCCCCAGACATTGCCCAGGGCGTAGATGCTAAAGCCGCCGAAGGCAAGGAAGACGATAAGCAGGGCGCAGGAGATCAAGGCATGATGTTCGGTTTCGCAGTCAACGAAACCAAGGAACTGATGCCACTTCCGATTAGCCTTGCGCACAAACTCGTGGAAGAAATTCAGAACCTCCGCGAAAATGGAAAAATCAAATGGCTCCGTCCTGATGCAAAATCTCAGGTGACTGTCGAGTATGACGAAAACGACAAGCCGGTGCGCGTCGATACCGTGGTGCTCAGCACCCAACATGATGAATTCGTGAACGGCAAGGAACTCAAGCATTCTACCATCGAGAAGGAAATCATCAAAAAGCTCATCAAGAAGGTGATTCCCTCGAAACTTTTGGATAAGAATACTCGTTTTCTCATCAATCCGACCGGAAAGTTTGTCATTGGCGGTCCGCATGGTGACTGCGGTCTCACAGGCCGTAAGATCATTGTGGACACCTACGGTGGCATGGGCCGTCACGGCGGTGGCGCCTTCAGTGGCAAGGATCCGTCCAAGGTTGACCGAAGCGGAGCCTACGCGGCACGCTACGTTGCAAAGAACATCGTTGCCGCAGGCCTTGCAGACCGTTGCGAGGTGCAAATCGCTTATGCAATCGGATATTCCAAGCCGGTTTCCGTTCTCGTGAACACCTTCAAAACAGGCAAGATTGACGACCGCAAAATCGAAGAAATCGTCAAGAAAACCTTTGACCTTTCTCCAGCCGGCATCGTGAAAATGCTTGACTTGAAGAAGCCCGGTTACCTGGCAACCGCTGCACTCGGCCACTTCGGTCGCACAGGCACGCGCTTCACCTGGGAAAAAACAGACAAGGCTGCCATACTGAAGAAACTTGCGAAAGTGTAAATCGGCACAATCGAATAATTATGATGAAAGCCTCGTCAAGTGACGAGCCTTTTTGATTATAACCAGCGAATGATTACTTATTCCAATCCACTTCGCGGTAGATTTTTTCGGTGAATTCATCGGCATTCAGCTGCAGGTATCCGACTTTATGCAGCAGGTCTGCAAAGTAGTGCAAATCGGCTTTCAAGTTTCGACCACTCTTGATTTTCTGTTCGGGAGACTGGTATTCGTACGACTTGATGAGTGCTGTCGCAAATTCTTTGTCTTCGATAGCGGAATGCTTACCGGCCTGCATGAGTTCCACGGTTTCTTCCGGATGTTCACTGATCCAAGCATGAGCCTGTTCAAGAGCGCGGAGAAGAGCCTTGATTTTTCCCGGTTCTTTTTCTAGAAGGATACCCGAAACATAATAGAAGCAGCAGTACCGGCCATCAAAAACAGGATCGGTTGCCACATCCATAATGACGTCTGCCTTGCCCGATTTTTCGTAAGCAGAAGCGAGGGGATCCCAAATAGCCGCCGCATCAATCTGCCCCTGTTCTAAAGCCGCAAGTGCCAAGTTGCCATCGGCATACGGCAAGAAATGCACCTGATTGTCTTCAGGCTTTGTCGAAACGCCTCCTAAAGACAGCCAAAGACTAGCCGCCTGATGCGGAGTACCGCCAATTTCATCGACAGCAATCTTTTTTCCCCTCAGGTCAGAGGCTTTCTTGTAAGGCGCCCCCTTTTTCACCAGAACCTTGATACATCCGATGTGAATACCGTCAACTATCTTGATATCTACACTGTTTTCAATCGCCTGGAAAAACTGAAAGTCCGAATTCGTAAGCGCATAGGTCCCCTTGCTAAGCCCCAGCTTACGCGTTTCACCGTCAGCCGCAATCAGTTTCGCGTCAATTCCTTCTTCGGCAAAGAATCCTTTTTCTTTCGCCACATAAAAAGGAGCTGCGCATTCTTTTCGACCTGGTTATCCCCGTTACAAGCTTCAAACAGCAAAGCAAATCCCAAGGCGAGCAGAGCGATCAAGTAAATTTTATAGTTGTTCTTCATCGCAAATTATTCCTTAAAAAATTCCCGAAAAAACATGTTTTCATTTTTCCGGGAACGTTGTCTTGTATCATTAACTCAAGTCTACTTGATGTTTTCGCGCCATGTAGCTGGCTTGAATTCATCTACGATGGGCAACAGACGCTGATCCACATCGATTTTCAGAACCGAGTTGAAGTTGTTCGTCGCGATCATCTGAGCAGCAAATCCTACGACCGTCACCAATTCGCTATCGCTAAAGAACTTCTTCAAGCTAGCGATCAGCTCGTCGGAAACCTTAGTCGGATCCTTCACGATCTGGTGAGCAAGTTCAATCAACAACCCTTCCTTTTCATCGAACTCAAAATCCTTCGGATCGATTCCCAGAGCCTTCAAGTCGCTAATAAAGAACAGCGAGCAGAGCTGGCAACTGTTGGTGGTAGAAATCGCATGTGCATAAATGGTCGAAGCTCGGAGTCCCACCACTTCTACAAGGCGGTTCCAGCTCGTGTACCAACCCATAAAGGCATCATAGGTAGCGTAATCCTGGAGCAGCGCCCGCTTCATGTTGGTAATCTTACCTGCAGCAACCAACTTTTCATAGGCTTCCTTGGCCTTGCCCTGGGCTTCTTCGGCAGATTCGATAAATTTTACTCTTGCCATTTTTTCTCTCCTTGTTTTAAGGCCTAGACATACAGGCCCTTGCTAAAGTAACGATCTCCGCGGTCGGGTGCCACAAAGACAATGTTTCCCCGGGCGCCCGCTGCAATCAACTTCTTCGCAGCAGCAAAGGCCGCACCGGAAGAAGAACCGGCGATAATCCCTTCTTTCTGGGCAAGTTCACGGGCCCCGCCAAAGGCATCCTCGTCATTAATTTTGATAACCCGGTCCACCAGCGAAATATCCATGGTATCGGCTATGAAATCGTTTCCGATTCCTTCGATATTGTAATCGCCATGTTCGCCGCCGCCTATGGTAGAGCCCACGGGATCGGCAAGCACACCCTGGATTTTCGGATTCTTTTCCTTGAGGTAGTGGAGGATTCCAGAATAAGTTCCGCCGCTCCCGGCACCCGCCACCACATAGTTGACATGGCCATCCAAATCCTTATAGATTTCAGGTCCCGTGGTTTCGTAATGGGCGCGGGGATTCGCCGGATTGCGGAACTGGCGCAGCGAAACCGCACCGGGAATCGTCTTCAAAAGCTCTTCCGCTTTCTTTTCAGCTCCCAGCATGCCCTCTTCACGAGGTGTGTTGATGAGTTCTGCACCCAGAGCCCGCAAAAGAATCTGCTTTTCCTGGGAGAACTTATTCGGTACCACGAAAATCACCCGCAGGCCACGATTCAGGGCGGCAAAGGCAATTCCAAGTCCCGTATTTCCCGCCGTCGCTTCGATAATGGTTCCGCCCGGTTTCAGCGATCCCTCTTCCAAGGCAGCATTGACCATGTAAAGGCCCGTGCGATCCTTGACGCTTCCCGACGGATTCCACAGTTCCAGTTTCGCGAAAAGTTTTACACCTTCAGGGACACCGACATGAGAAAGCCTTACCAGCGGAGTATGGCCAATCAAGGCCTGCATGGATTCATAGTAGTGCATATCCAATACCCTCCTACGTGAGTGAGGCTTGGATGCCCGAGTTCAAGTCTAGAATGAGGTCGTCCACCTTTTCAATGCCCACCGAGAGGCGAATCAGACCGTCGGTAATGCCCACCTTTTCGCGAATTTCCTTGGGTATCGACGCATGCGTCATGGTAGCCGGATGGCACACGAGACTTTCAACGCCTCCCAAACTTTCTGCCAGCGAAATCAGTTTCAGGCCCTTGAAAAATTTCCGGACATCGTAATTTCCATTCAGTTCAAAGGAAATCATGGCACCGCCATTTTTCGCCTGCCGCTTGTTGATTTCGTAGCCCTGAGCCGTCGGGAGCCCCGGATAATAGACCTTCTTGACTGCCTCCGAACCTTCCAGATAGCGCGCGATGCGAAGCGCATTTTCTGTATGACGATCCAGGCGAACGCCCAAGGTCTTGATTCCCTGAATCAACAGGAAGGAATCAAAGGGACCCAGGACCGCACCGACCGCATTCTGCGTAAAAGCCAGGCGCTCGGCAAGTTCCTTGTTGCTTGTCACCGCAAGGCCCGCCACAAGATTGCTGTGACCGCCCAGATACTTGGTAGCACTATGCACCACGATATCGGCACCCAATTCCAGCGGTCGCTGCAAGTAGGGAGTCATGAATGTGTTGTCCACAATCGTCAAAAGGCCATGGTTTTTCGCAATCTGTGCAACCGCCGAAAGGTCCGTTACTGTCAAAAGCGGGTTCGCAGGGCTTTCCACAAAAAAGGCCTTCACATCCGGCGTAATCTTTGTTTCCAAGGTCTCCAGGTTCGTCGTATCTTCAATGGAATAGTGAATACCCAGATTTTTGAAAACCTTATCCAAGACGCGGAATGTTCCGCCATACACATTGCTCGAAATAATAATGCGGTCACCCGCCTTAAAAAGAGAAAGCACTGTAGATGTGGCAGCCATGCCGCTTGCAAAGGCAAAACCCGCAACGCCCCCTTCAAGCTCTGCAATCAAAGCTTCCAAAGCGGCACGCGTCGGATTCCCGGTACGGGAATATTCCCAGCCCGTATTTTCGCCAAGCCCCGCCTGCCTGTAAGTAGACGTCTGGTAAATAGGAACGTTCACGGCTCCTGTCGCCTGATCGCCGTCAACGCCCCCGTGGATAAGCTTCGTCTCGATAAATTTTGAAATGAACATATCGAAAAGCCTCTCTTCTTTTCAACCTAGATAGCGGCAAAACCGTTTTCCAGGTCGGCGATAATATCTTCATAGTGCTCCGTACCGATAGAGACACGGATTGTCGCCGGAGTGATGTTGGCAGCAGCCAATTCTTCTGGAGTCAGTTCCGCATGGGTCGTCGTGTACGGGTGAACCACCAGGCTCTTCACGTCGGCCACGTTGGCAAGCAAGCTAAAGATCTTCAGGTTGTCAATGAACTTAAAGGCTTCTTCCTGACCACCCTTGATGTCGAAGGTAAAGATGGAACCACCGCCATTGGGGAAGTACTTCTGGTACAGTTCGTGGTCCGGATGGTTCGGCAGGCTCGGGTGATTCACGCGGGAAACCTTCGGGTGCTTGGTGAGATATTCCAGGACCTTTTTGGTATTTTCCACATGACGATCCAGGCGCAGCGAGAGGGTTTCAGTCCCCTGCAACAGGAGGAAGGCATTGAAAGGAGAAATGGCAGCCCCTTCGTCACGGAGGAGAATGGTGCGGATATAAACCACATAGGCAGCAGCGCCCGCAGCCTTGGTAAAGGAGAGACCGTAGCTCTTGTTCACTTCGGTCAGATGGGGGAACTTACCCGAAGCTTCCCAGTCGAACTTGCCACTGTCCACAATCACGCCGCCGAGAGTCGTACCGTGACCGCCGATAAACTTCGTCGCGGAATGCACCACGATATCGGCACCATGTTCGATGGGACGAATCAAATACGGCGTTCCAAAGGTATTGTCTATGACCAGCGGAATCTTGTTCTTGTGGGCGATTGCAGCAATCGCGTCGATATCTGGAATATCGGAATTCGGGTTACCGAGCGTTTCGATAAAGATGAGCTTTGTGTTTTCCTTGATAGCGCTTTCCACGTCCTTGAGGCTGTGGGTGTCCACGAAGGTCGTTTCAATACCGAAGTCGCGGAGCGTGTGCTGCAACAAGTTGAAGGTGCCACCGTAAACCGTACGCTGGGCCACCACGTGATCGCCCTTATGGGCAAGAGCGGTAATCGCATAGGTAATTGCGGCTGCACCACTTGCGAGCGCAAGGCCCGCCACACCGCCTTCCAGCGCGGCAATACGCTGTTCCAAAACTCCCTGGGTCGTATTGGTAATGCGCCCGTAGACGTTACCCGCATCCTTCAAAGCAAAACGGTCCGCAGCATGCTGAGCATTGTGGAAAACGTAGGAAGTGGTCTGATAAATAGGAACGGCACGGGAATCGGTCGTGGGATCTGCGGTTTCCTGGCCAACGTGAATCTGGAGGGTTTCAAAATGAAGTTTGTTCTGGGTCGTCATGATAAGAATTCCTTTTTGATTATAGCGGGCAACCGGTTTTTACTCAAAAACCTCGGTCACTCCATTTTTTTGAAATGTCCTTTTAGCTCTTTTTTTCTAGCGGGTGCGCCTTCAGGACAAAAGGCTCTGGCTAGTTGAATTTCAAAATGCCTTTCGGCATTCGACAATCACTATCACACATCATAGGCGCTCCTTCGAATGCTTAGGAAATCAAAAACATTTTCAATTACCTATCAATCTTGTAGGCTTTAAGATAGAATAAGATCGGGCAGAATGCAATAGATAGTTCTATACTATATTCTTTTAGCCAGTAATAGATTTTAACTATAACACTCAGGATTTGACGTTATCCAAATAATCCTTCAAGCATTCTACATAACGCTCGCCGACCATTCCCAAAAGCATATTCCGCTTGCAAACGTATCCGATTTCCATCACACAACGCGCTTCATCGCTTTTATCCTTGAAAGGAACCGCCCGAAAGTCGTCCCCATTCAATTCTTCGCAAATGATACCCGAGCAAAGCGTATAGCCGTTCAATCCAATCATCAAGTTCAACATCGTCGCTCGGTCGTTGGCTTTGATCGTCCGCTTATATTCATTGGTACTTAAAATTTCTTCCGCAAAGTAAAAAGATCCATCATCCCCCTGTTCAAAAGAAAGGCACGGAAAATCGTCCAACTGCTTTAGCGTAATAAACTTGTTATTTGCCAAGGGATGCTCCTTCCACAAATAAACATAAGCCTTGCAATCTATCAACTTATGAAATTCGAGGTCTCGAGCCTCTAGTAAATTCGCAATGACTTTCCGATTGAAATCGCTCAGGTAAAGAATTCCAATATCGCTTTTGAACGAAGCGACATCTTCAATGACTTCCTTTGTACGCGTTTCTCGAATAGCAAAATCATACTTTTCCGTATCGAACTGCTTTACCGTTTCCACAAAGCTTTTCACCGCAAAAGAATAGTGCTGCGTCGAAACGCCAAACTTCTTTTTGCGCTTGCCGATTTTGCCATACTTTTCAAGAACCGATTCATAATGTTCCATCAGTTCGCGGGAATATGCAATGAACTCCTCTCCTTCACTCGTCAGCGTAACACCGCGACTTGTTCGGTTAAAAATCAGAATATTCAGTTCATCTTCCAGATCCCGGATTGCCGCCGTCAAAGATGGCTGGGAAACATAGAGTTTTTCTGTCGCCTTGTTAAAAGATCCGGTTTCCGCAATTCCGATCGCATAACGTAACTGTTGAAGAGTCATAATTACCTACCATTTACATAGGTAATTATAGAAAAAGGAATCCCAATCACAAGACTTGACCCCATCTAGACGCCAATTTTTCCCAAAAGTATTACATTTGTAATATGATTGTATCCACCAAAGGTCGCTACGCGTTGCGGGTCATGACAGATCTTGCCCAACAGCACAACGACGAATTCATTCCTCTCAAAGACATCGTCACGCGTCAAGGCATTTCCCAAAAATACGCAGAAGCCATTATGGCGCTGCTTTCCAAAGCAGGGCTGATCGAAGCGACCCGAGGAAAGACAGGTGGATATAGGCTGAACAGAGCTCCTAAAGATTACATGGTCGGTGAAATTTTACGTGCAACAGAAGGAACGCTCGCCCCTGTCGCCTGCCTTGAAGACGACGCCGTTCCTTGCGCGCACTCCAAAGTTTGCACGACGCTCCCCCTTTGGACCGAGCTGAATCAAATCGTCACCTCCTTTCTCGACAGCATTTCGTTAGAAGATCTAACGCATAAGCGTATCAAGTCGAAAGCCGCAACTTCGAAATAAAAAAGTGACCATTTCCTGTCAAAAAAAGCCCCGCAATTACTGCGAGGCTTTTTCTTATCTAGGAGGAAAACAAGCTCTTGATTTCAAGCTTAGAGAGAATGGAGATTGCTCACAAAATTGCGGCTGACCGGTATCACGGAATTATCCTTGTCATGCAGCTTGATTGTGAAATGTCCATTCGGCAAACGCTGGTATTCCGCGATCGCATCGATTGCAATCAAATGAGCACGGTGAACGCGGACAAACTGTCCCGGATCCAAACGCTTTTCCAAATCCACCAGAGGAGTTCCAATGATGAACTTTCCATTCGAAGCGTAAACCGTCGTGTACTTATCTTCACTCTGGAAGCGGAAAACATTTTCAATCGGAATGACCACGGTACGGTCGCCGATCTTTGCCTGAATACGACGCAAGTACGGTTGCTTCATGTCCGGAGTGCGGTCGAGAAGACGCTGCACAGCCGATTCTGGGTCCATTTCACCCGAAAGGACCTTTCCCAAACGGCGAACCTTGTCCATGCAAATCTTTAAACGGTCTTCTTCGATCGGTTTCAGCAGGTAATCCACCGTATCTTCGGCAAAAGCTTTAATCGCATATTCATCGTAGGCCGTGGTGAAGACCACCAAGGGATCTTCTTCATCCACTTCTTTAAGCACATCAAAGCCGTTCATATCCGGCATCTGAATGTCGAGAAAAACCAAATCCGGGCTGCCCGCACGGATTTGCGCTATCGCTTCTTCGCCAGTACTCGCTTCCCCGACAATCGTCACGAGATCCGAGTAAGATTCCAGCAGTTTACGCATTCTCATGCGTGCCAAAGGCTCATCATCTACGATCAATGTTTTGAATTGCATAATCTGCAATATACAATCCGAATAAAAAAAAGATCCCGATTTTACTCGCCTTTAGACAAAAGCGGTAAAAATCGGGATAAATTGCAATCCGGTTAGACCAAACCGCCGATAAAGATGATCAAAATCAGAATCGGAAGGACAAAGCGGAAGTAATTCTTGAGCCAGTACGGAATCTTAAAGCCTTGACCCTTATTCGCTTCCGCAATGTAATTATCAAAGCCCCAGCCCCACTTGGTTACGCAGAAGAGCAAATACACCAAGGAACCCAACGGAAGCAAGAAATTCGAAACGATAAAATCTTCCGACTCCAGAACGTCACGGTCACCGATCAGATGCACATCGCTCCAAACATTATAGCCCAGAGCGCACGGGAGCGAAGTAATCAACACAATGACGAAGCAAACCACAGTCGCCTTGCGACGCGTCCACTTGAAGTCATCGAGGAACCCAGACATCAAATTTTCGAACACCGCAAGCACGGTTGACATACTCGCAAAAATCATGAAGAGGAAGAACGCGGCACCCCAGAAACGTCCGCCCGTCATGTTCATAAACACGCGCGGAAGCGTGAGGAAGATAAGGCTCGGACCCGCATCCGGTTGCACACCGAAAGCAAAGCACGCCGGGAAAATGATCAAGCCCGAAGCAAGAGCGACCATCGTATCCAAAATGCAAATGCGAATCGCTTCACCGCCGAGCGTGTACTTATCCGAAGTATAGGAACCAAAGATTTCCATTGCCGCAACGCCCAAAGAAAGAGTGAAGAACGCTTGATTCATCGCAGCGGTAATCACCTTTACAACGCCCTGGCTCTGCACGTTTTCAAGGCTCGGTACGAGGTAGAAAGAAAGTCCTTCTCCTGCTCCCGGAAGCAGCACACTGTGAACGCCGAGCGCAACGATCAAAATCAAGAGGCCGAGCATCATCCACTTGGTCGTGACTTCAAGGCCCTTTTGCACGCCGAAGCTGTTCACCAAAAAGCCGAGAACGGACGTAAGCACCATACAGCCCACAACCTGCAGCGGATCCGCAAGCATAGAAGAGAAAACATTTGAAACTTCCGAAGCCGGAATGTTCGAAAATGTTCCGCTCGCGAATTTCCAGAAGTAGTTCAGCATCCATCCAGCGACTGTTGTATAATACATCATCAACAACAAGCAGCCGAGGAAACAGACATAGCCGTGCAAATGCCACTTGGAGCCTTTCGGTTCCAAAGCGCGGTAGCCCGAAACCGCCGAACGCTTGGAAGCACGACCGACGGCTAGTTCCATCGTGAGCACCGGAGCGCCCATCAAAATCAAAAAGAGAATGTAGAACAGAACAAAGAGGCCGCCACCATTTTGACCTGCGAGGAAGGGGAACTTCCATACGTTACCAATGCCGATTGCACAGCCCGCGGAAACGAGCAAAAATCCTGCTCGGGATTTAAAACCTTCTCTTGCCATGAATCCTCACTTTAAGATTTGTAAAAATTGATCGTGCAAAATTCCATTGCTGAAGAGAGCCTGTTCGCCGTCTTCAAAGCGAAGCGGTTTTCCGTCGAAGCGCGTCGCTTTGCCGCCCGCTTCTTCCACCAGAAGTGCGATGGCTGCAATATCCCACGGATAACTCATCGTCATCACAAAACCATCAAGCGATCCTTGCGCCGTGAACGCTCCTTCGATGACAGCACTGCCGTAGCATTTGACGCGCGTGCAATGTTCTGCTTCGCTTTTGAAATTTTTCAAATTCTGCGCATTGATTTTTTCCCAATCGCCAACGTTAAAGTCTCCGTTCGAAACGATTGCCTTGGTGAGGTCATCGACCATGCTCACATGGACATGTTCCCCGTTTGCAAACGTGCCGCTTCCTTTACACGCAGTGAACATTTTTCCGAGGCCCGGAAGATTCACCACAGCGATAATCGGCTTTGCGCCTGCTTCTGTATTCTCGACAAGAGCAATCGAAATCCCCCACAAAGGGATTCCACGGCTAAAGTTCACCGTACCGTCCACAGGATCGATAATCCATTCATAGCGGGAGCCTTCTTTCACATGTCCCGCTTCTTCTGTTCGAATGGAATGTTCCGGAAATTCATTTTGAATATGACCGATGATAATCCGTTCGCTTTCAAAGTCGGCAGCGGTCACAACATCCTTCGGATTTTTGAATTTGATACTGCCAAGATGTTTTTGCATGGCGAGTGCCGAAGCGCCTGCTTCGTTTGCCCAGGATTGGGCTCTTTGTAAAATGTCATCTACTTGCATACGTTAAATTTACCTTTAAAATTTCTAAATTATGCTTTATGAAAAAGTTTATCTCCCTTTTGAGTTTATTTGCCGTTTCGACCCTTTTTGCCGCGCCGGAATGGGGCAGTGATTT
>NZ_JALFIA010000051.1:0-6757 GCF_022776125.1 Hallerella sp.
GGCAGCCTTCGAGACCTTCACCGATCTCGCCTCCGCCAAGAAGTTCCTCGCAGAACACCCGGCTCCGATCGTGGTGAAGGCGTCGGGCCTCGCTGCGGGCAAGGGCGCCATCGTCTGCATGACCGACAAGGAAGCGAACGAAGCTGTCGAAGAAATGCTCGGCGACAAGGCCGTGTTTGGCGAATCCGGCAAGACGGTCGTGATTGAAGAATTCATGGACGGCGAAGAAGCCTCCATCTTCGTGGTTTGCGACGGCAAGGACTATGTGATTCTCTCTTCTGCCCAGGACCACAAGCGCGTCTTTGACGACGACAAGGGCCCAAACACCGGCGGAATGGGCGCCTACAGCCCGGCTCCGGTGGTGACGGACGCTCTCCTCGACGAAGTGAAGAAGACGATTATCGAACCGACTCTCAAGGGCATGGCTGCCGAAGGCAAGCCCTACACGGGCGTGCTCTACGTGGGTATCATGGTGACTGCGAAGGGCCCAAAGGTCGTGGAATACAACTGCCGCCTCGGCGACCCTGAATG
Source organism: Hallerella sp. (assembly GCF_022776125.1). Classification (NCBI taxonomy): domain Bacteria; kingdom Pseudomonadati; phylum Fibrobacterota; class Fibrobacteria; order Fibrobacterales; family Fibrobacteraceae; genus Hallerella; species Hallerella sp. The sequence goes on from NZ_JALFIA010000051.1 coordinate 532, forward strand.
CCAGATTGTACTTCCGCTCTACGACGGCGATGTGCTCGCGTTGTTCGACGCTGCCGAAAAGGGCGAACTCGCGAAACTCGGTGCCCCGAAGGCTCCGAAGGGCAGCTCCGCCATCGTCGTGCTCGCAAGCAAGGGTTATCCGGGTTCTTACGAAAAGGGCAAGGTCGTGACGGGTATCGAAGAAGCCGAAAAGAACGGCGCCCAGGTGCTCCATGCCGGTACCAAGATGGTGGACGGCAAGCTGGTCACGAACGGTGGCCGCGTGTTTGGCGTGGTGGGTCATGGCGAAACGCTCCAGGCCGCTCTCGACATCGCTTACGAAGCCGCCGAGAAGGTTCAGTTCGAAGGCAAGTTCTACCGCAAGGACATCGGCAAGAAGGGACTCGCCCGTCTCGCCAAGATGGGTAAATAAAAAAGGAATTGAAAATGCAGATTAATGAAGTTCCGAATGCAAAGGTCGGTATCGTTGCGGGTAGCAAGTCCGACCAGGAAACTGTAGACAAGATCACCGCGGTGCTCGACAGCTTCGGCATCGTGTGGGAATACAACATCCTCTCGGCACACCGCACCCCGAACGCCACCGCGAAGTATGCTCGCGAAGCCGCCGGGCGAGGCCTCCAGGTTCTCATCGGTGTCGCTGGCCTCGCTGCAGCCCTCCCGGGCGTGCTCGCAGGGCACACGATTCTTCCGGTCATTGGCTTGCCCTGCGCCGGCGGCCCGCTCAACGGCGTTGATGCCTTGCACAGCATAGTGCAGATGCCCCCGGGAATCCCGGTGGCAACAGTCGGCATCGGCAACGGCAAGAATGCCGGTTACCTCGCTGCCCACATCGTCGCCACCTCCGACCCGGCAGTCCGCGAGAAGCTCATCGCCTACCGCAAGAGTCTTGGTGATATTTAATCCGTGAAACGTTTTTTTCTCATCGCTTGGGTGCTTGCCGCGTTTTCGTTTGCCGAAGACGTGGTGAATGCACCATGGACAAAGGGAGAAAAGCTTTCTTACCGTTTAAGCTGGGGCTTTATCACGGCCGGTTTTGCTGATATGATGACTCTTCCGCAAAAGGATGGAAGTCTGGAATTTGTGAGCATCGCTCGCAACAACGGCGCTTTCCGCTCCATCTATCCGGTGGCAGACACGATTCGAACACTTTCGAAAGGGGATAAGTTTCTCCCTGAAACGTTCAAAAAGATTTTGAACGAAGGCTCCTACCACAGCACTTCAAAAATTCTCTTTGACCGCAAAGGCAAAATGGCGGTCCTTTCGGACACGGTCTTTGAAAATTCCAAGCGCGACGAAATCAGGAGGCGTGTCGATACGACGGTCTCGATCAACGGTTACGAACACTGTATCATTTCGGCGTTCTATCGTGTGCGCACCATGGACCTTTCCGGCAAAAAAGACACTTACTTTTCTGCGGTCAGTGGCAAAAAGCGCTATTCGCTGCGGGTGATTATTCACGGCAAGGAAACGGTCGAAACAGACCTTGGCAAGTTTGACTGCATCAAGGTGGAACCGGTGCTGGGGGATGACGGCGCGTTCAAGGCTGCCGGAAGGCTCTTTATTTGGCTGACCGATGACGAAAGGCGCCTGCCAGTTTTGATGACCGTGAAAATTCCTATCGGCTCCATTCGAGGGGAATTGGTCCAATTTCGCCAAGGATTGTGACTTTAAGCGGATTTAAGGGGTTTTCAATTTTCTTTTTACACAAATATTTTAGTTTACAATCTAGAGAATAAACTATATTGAACACGGAACTATTCTATCTCAAAAAAATAGAGGCTCTTTAGCGATGTTAAAAAAGATTTGCATTCTGTTTTTTACTCTGGCGGTAGCCGGCTTTGCCCAAGACGATTTCGACTCCTATGAGTCCGATGAATCCTCTAGCGAAGAAGTCTCCGAATCCACGACCTATTCGGCTTCGGCTGAAGAAAACTCCGGGGAAACGACCTTGGAACGTCGTCGCCGTGCAGCGGGCGGTTCAGCCGTTCGTTCCGCAGCCGATGAAGAATCTCAGGTTGAAGAAGCGGATAACGCTACGAGCCGCGGTCGTGCCGCTGACCGTGCAAAGCGTCGCGAATTTGAAAAGGACCAGCGCCTGGATGAATTTGCAAACAACCTCCGTCGTCGTGACTGGCTCAAGGACCGCTTGGTTTTTGAAATCGGTATGGGTTCCCGTCAGCCGGTGATGGGTGAAACGGGGCTCGGCATGGGCTTCGGCTTCGGTGCTGAATATATCACTCGGTGGCACCTCGCTTTGTACGGTGCATTCGGCTTCATCCCGAGCGGGGATGACCCGGACTTCTCGAACTTTAAAATCGAAGGTGGTACCGGTTGGAAGGTCGGTTTGAACTACTACCTCTTCCCGAAGAACCCGCTTCATCTCGGTCTTTCTGTTTCTTACGGTACCGTCTATTACGATCATGACATCGTGGCTGATTCGACGAACGATTACACCCGTAAACTTCTCATGACCAACGGTTTCCAGTTCGACGTTCTCATTACCTACCTCACAAACGAATGGTACTACCTCCAGTTTGCAATCGGTATGTATTATGCTCCGAACGCCTACGACGATTCCCACTCGAAGAACGTGAAGGGTGAAGATGTTTCCCGCGTGATCGATAGCGATGGCATTTCCAAGTTCGGACTTGTCTTCGGTATCACGATCGGTTTCGCTCTGCCGGAATTCTTCCCAGATGCAACGGAAATCCGTCGCCGCGAACGCGAAAAGAAGTACAGCGAACAGGAAGACTAATCCATCGCAAAAGAGTGCCCAAAGACCGGCTTCGCCGGTCTTTTTTTGTATGTGTGACCCTACTCACTTTGCAGGAAGGCTTATTCCGTTTTTTAGGCCAAGGCTCTTTAAGCCCCAAAAAATAGTTCTATATTGCGAATAGATTTGGAGGAGAGGACTGGTAAAGAGTTGGAACGGTGTCGATCGAATCGTCGCCGTTTTTTGTTGCTCAGGGCTCAGAACGAAAGACAAATTTTTGAAAAAAAATTATATTCGGTGTGCCTTATGGCCATGTCCGCGTAGCTCAATTGGATAGAGTGTCAGTTTCCGAAACTGAAGGTCACGAGTTCGACTCTCGTCGTGGGCACTGAAAAAGCACCGGGATTTCCCGGTGCTTTTCTGCTTTTCAATCGCGGAATGCTTTTAGGCGTGAGAAACGATGCGTCCGATTAGTTCATGCGGTTCCGCATCGATGATCTTCACCATGTAGAATTCTCCCGGATTGGCGTCGCCTTCCACGATTTTCACGATGTCGTCGGAATCAAGCGAGTTGCCTTCGGTTCTGCCGATAAAGTGGTAATCGCTTTCTTCGGCGACTTCGTCGATCAAAACTTTGACTTCCTTGCCAATCAAGGCTTCGTTTGCTTCGGAAGAAATCTCTTCCTGCAGGTCTTGAATGGCGTCCAGACGTGCACGGGCCAGTTCTTCTGGAACCGGTTCTTCTTTAAGCTTCATCGCCGGAGTGCCTTCTTCTGGGCTAAAGACGAATCCGCCCAGGTGTTCAAAGCGCACGTCCTGAATCAGCTGCATCAGTTCTTCAAAGTCTTCCTGCGTTTCGCCGGGGAAACCGACGAGAACGGTCGTGCGGAGCGTTACGCCTGGAATCTTGGTGCGAATGTCGGTCAGCATTTTGCGGAGCGACTGCTGATTATAGCTGCGTCGCATCAGTTTAAGGACGTGCGAACTGGCGTGTTGAATCGGCATGTCGACGTATTTGCAAATGCGCGGTTCGTTTGCCATCAAGTCTAAAAGCTCATCGTCGATGAATTCCGGATACCAGTAGAGCGTGCGGATCCATGGAATGTTTGTTTCCTTCAGAACCGCCTTCAAAAGTTTGGCGAGGGACGGCCCCGTTTTGCATCCCTGATCGTGCCCGTAGAACGTGGTGTCTTGCGCAATGAGCGTGAGTTCCTGCACGCCTTGAGCTTCGAGTTCCTTCGCTTCCTGGATGATGCTCTCGATCGAGAACGAAATCTGCTTTCCGCGGATGTTCGGGATTGCGCAGAACGCGCAACGGCGGTCACAGCCTTCGGCAACCTTCAGATAGGCGTGATGCTTGTAATCGCCCAGGTTCAGGCGGGCGATGTTTTCTGTGCCGCTCGCCTTTTCGCCGAGTCCAAGGACCTTCAGAATTTTCCCGGGCTCGTACGTGCCGAGCCAGTAGTCCACTTCGGGCATTTCCTTGGGAAGCTCTTCCATGTAGCGGCCCGAAAGACAGCCTGTAACGATAAGCTTTTGGGAAGGCTTCTTCGCTTCGATAAAGGACAGGACCGTGTTGATGGATTCGGTCTTGGCGTCTTCAATAAAACCACAGGTGTTGATGAGCAAAAAATCCGCTTTTTCGGCGTTTTCTGTCGATACAAAACCTGCCGAGTAGAGCTCGGCAAGCATGTGTTCGCCATCAACCTGGTTTTTTGCACAACCGAGTTGTGCGGCAAAAATGCGGGGATGTTTCAAAAGTGTTTATTCCCAGTCATCGTAGACTTCTTCTGCCGGTTGAACCGGGGCGGCTTCTGCAGCAGGGGCTGGCGCAGGTGCGGTCGGTTCCGCTACAGGTTCTGCAGCAGGGGCCGTAGCTTCTGCAACAGGAGCCGGTGCTTCGACAGGAGCGGCTTCGGAGGAAGAAGATTCGACAACTTCAGATGAAGAAGATTCGACTTCGGTGGAGTACTTGGTTGTTTCCATCGGTTCCGGGTTCAAATACGAACCGGAGGTGGTGTTGGAATTGGTAACGTCGCTGGATTCCGGAGAACCTACGGTATCGTTAGCCTTGTTGTCGATCCACCAGGCGAATTCCAGAGGTTCGAGAGCGGACTTGCCGTATGCCTTGGCGTCTTCGATTTTCTTGAAGTAGCCAACGCGGACACGGTAATAGGTGCCTTCGAGTTCTCCCGGATTTTCGACCTGGGCGAGGTATCCTTTGATGCCCTTTTCTTCTAATTTCTTCAGAACGGCGTTTGCGGCGCTCTTGGACGGCTGAATACTCACCTGGATGACAATGGCGCCTTCAGAACTTGGCTGGACAACAGGGCCGGTGGTTTTGAATGTGCCTTCGGCGGCAGAAGCGTCAGCGGAAAGAGATTCAATCGACTGGAGCTCCGGCATGGAATTCGCATCGCTTGCGGCTACCGTTGCTTCTGGAACGGGTGCAGGAACTTCGGCTTTTTTAGCCGGTTTGATTTCGGGGACGACATCGTCTTCGCTGCTGCAACCAGCAAGCGTCATACCGAAAATTGCGGAACCTGCAATCACGGAGAACTTGAAAATATTCACCTTTCGCTCCTTTACCTTTTAGCCAGTGTGGCTTTGCCAAAATATAACTAAGTCTTTGGGAGGCCGCAAGTTAAGGTGAAAAAAAGAGCTAAAAACATATGATTTTTCTCAGTTCGCAATGGAAAACGGGCTTGCCCTTGACGAGATGGATTCTTTTAGGTATATTTGCGGCGCATAACAAAAATTTTCAACCCGAGGAATCCGAATGATCGGTGTCGTAGTTAAGCCTAATGAACCTTTCGAACGCGCTCTCAAGCGTTTCACTAAGTCTTGCGAAAAGAACGGAATCATTTCTGACGTGAAGAAGCGTCAGCGCTATGAAAAGCCGTCCGAAGAAAAGAAGCGTGTTGAAACCGCTGCTCGTCGCAAGCGTTTGAAAGAACTCGCTGACGCAAACCGCAAGCGTCTCTACTAATTCGTCGCTTTTTTACGAATGCCAAGGGAATGTATCAGATACATTCCCTTTTAGTGTTTCTATTTTTCGCTCGAACTTAAACTCCCGGTCTGGGAAAAGGACACAATATGGCAGATTCTCTCGTTAAGGCAGAAAGCCCTCTTCTTCAAGAAATTTTGGCAGACATCAAGGCGGCGATGAAGGCGCATGATTCAGTCACGCTCGAAGTCCTTCGTACCCTCCATTCCGACATCAAGAATGTGGCGATCAATGCAAAGAAAGATGTGACAGATGACATCGTCCTCGATGTTCTCGCCAAGAGCATCAAGCAGCGTAACGAATCAATCGAAATGCTCCGCAAGGGCGGTCGTGAAGAAAACGCTCAGGAAGAAGAAAAAACTCTCGCCGTTTACCAGAAGTATCTCCCGAAGCAGCTCTCGGAAGATGAAGTAAAGGCCCTGATCGAAGAGATCAAGGCCCAGGTTGGAGCTCAGGGCCCCAAGGACATGGGGAAGATCATGAAGGAACTTACCCCGAAGACGAAA
>NZ_JALFIA010000007.1:0-20625 GCF_022776125.1 Hallerella sp.
TTCCACGGAGGTCTGTTCCTGGAGGAACTTGCGCAAAATCCAGACGCGGCGGAGGGTATCTTCGTCGAGAAGAAGTTCTTCCTTGCGAGTGCCGGATTTGAAAATGTCGATAGCCGGCCAGATACGCTTTTCGGAAATGCGGCGGTCGAGCACGAGTTCCATGTTGCCGGTACCCTTGAATTCTTCAAAGATGACTTCATCCATACGGCTGCCGGTTTCGATCAAAGCGGTACCGATAATCGTGAGGGAACCGCCATTTTCGATTTTTCGGGCAGCACCGAAGAAACGCTTCGGGCGTTGCATGGCAAGAGCATCTACGCCACCGGAAAGAATCTTGCCGGAATGCGGAATCACCACGTTGTTTGCACGGGCAAAGCGCGTAATGGAATCAAGAAGGATTACGACGTCGTTGCCGTATTCGACAAGGCGCTTTGCCTTTTCAAGAAGGATGTCGGCAACCTGCGTGTGATGTTCAGGAGGTTCATCGAAAGTGGAAGCGATGACTTCACCCTTCACATGGCGACGCATGTCGGTCACTTCTTCCGGACGTTCATCGATCAAAAGCACAAAGAGCTTGACTTCCGGATGGTTCTTGGCAATCGCGCCTGCGATGTTCTGCAAAAGAACCGTCTTACCGGTACGCGGCGGAGCGAGCAAGATGCTGCGCTGACCCTTACCGATCGGGGAGAAAAGATCCATGATGCGGGTCGAATATTCGTCCTGACGCCATTCGAGATTCAGCTTTTGATACGGATGAATCGGGGTCAAGTATTCGAAGGCGACACGGTGCTTTGCTTTTGCCGGATCTTCGCCGTTGATCGTATCGACGCGGGCGAGACCGAAGTAGCGTTCGTTGTCGCGCGGCTGACGGACAAGACCCGTGATCGAGTCGCCGGACTTGAGCTCGAAACGGCGAATCTGGTTCGGACTGATGTAGATATCGTCAGGACCGGCGAGGTAGTTCAGGTCGGCGTTGCGGAGGAATCCGTAGCCTTCCTTCATAATTTCGAGAGTGCCTTCCGTATAAATCGGAGCGCCTTCGCCGGAAATGGCCGCGAGCAAGCGGTAAATCAAAGCCTGCTTGCGAAGTCTCTTCACGTCCGGTATGTTCAGTGCGTTTGCTTTTTCCTGCAAATCGAACATCGGCGTATTGCGGAGTTCGCGCCAGCGATGCATGGCGATGGCGACCTTTTCCGGGTCGGCCGGAGGAGCCTGGAGCTGATCGTCCGGGATATCGTCTTGCGGCAAGAAACGGTTGTTGCGACCGTACTTGTTCTTGCTAAACTTATTGAACTTGCCGTGTTGTCGATTATTGCCGTTGTTGTTGAAACGGCGATTGTTGTTGCCGTTTCCGCCGAATGCCGGGGCATCGGGTGCCGGAGCTTCGAGCGCCGGATTATTCTGTGCGGCTTCCATGGAATTTTCGGAGAAGGTTCCGTCGTTGTTCGGGAGAGAACCCTGATTTTCTTCAGTGAGTTCGCTTGTGCCCGGAGTGACGACGGCTTCCGGTTCACCGAAAAGTTCCGATGTCGGAGCGGACATTTCCGGTGCTTCGACGGTGTTAGGCTGTTCTTGCACTTCCGGTGCGGAATCCTGTTTTATGCTTATTTCTTTGGGGACTGCGTTTTTACGGGGGCGTCCACGGCGTTTCGGAGCTTCTTCAGGCTTCGGCTGGTCTTCGGGGAAAGTAATCGGAGCGGCGAGATCTCCCAGAGCGGAAAGATCTGGGGTCGGGGCATCCGGGGGAACCATATCAGAAATCAATTGAACGGAAAAAGAACCGTTATTTTTCTTCGGTCTTGGCACAGGGTCTCCTGCGAACTATAAAAGAAATAAAAAAGATGTAATATGAATAAAGGAAAAAGCGAGAATGCTTTGTCCGCCGCTAAATATACATAAAAAAATCTATATTGGCACTTGTGGAATCTTTGGAACGCGTCTTCATCGCTTTAGGCAGTAACATCACTCCACGAGGCAAACGTCTCGCGGAAGCTCGATTGATGTTAAAAAAAATATCCTTGGGCGGTTGGAAGGAAAGTTCCATCTACGAGACCTCGCCTGTCGGTCCGCAAAACCAAGGACCTTTCTTGAATCAGGTCGTGACATTCTGGTATGGCAAAGGTCCCGAAAAACTTTTGAATTATCTCAAGGGCGCGGAACTCTTTTTGGGAAGACGTCCGCGTGGACATTGGGAACAACGTGAAATCGACATGGACCTGCTCTACTACGGCGAATGCATTCGCAAGGGGAAACAGGACGGTCCGACGGTGCCGCATCCTCTTGTCACGAGCCGTGGCTTTGTGATGGTCCCGCTTGTGGAACTGGACCCGGACTGGGTCGATCCGTTGCTCGGAAAGAAGGCGAAGAAAATCTTGGATGAACTGAAATTCTCCGGCGTCGATGTGGATTTCAAGAAAGTGGAGGTGGGCGATGAATGAAGCATTTGTAGGACAGTCGAAATCGGAAGCGACAATAAAGCTTCCGGAACGTGTGCATTTTGTCGCGATTGACGGTGTGATCGGTGCCGGTAAAACTTCGCTCGCTCGAATCCTTGCCAAGGAACTCGGGGCGAATCTCGTATTGGAACAGTTCGAAGAAAACCCGTTCCTGGAACGCTTTTATGAAAATCCGGCTGCTTATGCTTTCCAGACGCAGCTCTTCTTTTTGTTGTCGCGCCTGCGCCAGTTCCAAGACGCCTTTGTGCAGAACGACCTGTTCCGTCACAACGTCGTGAGCGATTACACGTTTGAAAAGGACCGCATCTTTGCTCTCCAGAATTTGACGGACAGCGAAATGGCCATGTACGATACGGTTTCGAACAGCCTTTCGACGAGCCTTCCGCATCCGGACTTGATCATCTATTTGCAAGCCGATGTTCCGACCCTCTTGAGCCGCATCAGCAAGCGCGGACGCGCGATGGAAAAATCCATCGAAGGCAATTATCTGCGCGATCTGTTACAGCGCTACGATCATCATTTTTGGCATTACACCAAGGCGCCTGTTCTGATCATCAATACGAATAAAATCGATTTTGTCAACAACGAAAAACATCTGCAGATGGTGCTGAACGCGATAGCAGCAGCGCCGACGCAGACAACTTACTTTGCTCCTGAAGGTGGCTAAATAAAATGAAAATTGTCAAGACGATTGCAGAACTCCGTGCAGAACTTCTCCCGTTGAAGAAAGCAGGCAAGAGCATCGGCCTCGTTCCGACGATGGGCGCTTTGCATGAAGGTCATATGAGCTTGGTGGACGCTTCTGCCAAGGAAAACGATGTGACGGTCGTGAGCGTATTTCTGAATCCGATCCAGTTTGGCAAGAATGAAGATCTCGACAAGTATCCGCGTCGCTTGGAAAAAGATGCAGAACTCGTCGACGCTCACGGCGGCAATTTTGTGTTTGCTCCGACTCCGGCAGAAATGTATCCGGATGGAGATCCGCTGACGCTCGTGCGCGATGAAACGATGGAATGCCTTTACTGCGGTGCGACCCGTCCGGGACATTTCCGCGGCGTATTGACCGTGGTGACAAAGCTCTTCAACATCTCTGGCGCAGATCGTGCCTATTTTGGCAAAAAAGATTACCAGCAGGCTTTCCTTATCAAGCGCATGGTGAAGGATCTGAATATGCCGATTGAAATTCACACGCTTCCGATTGTGCGCGAAGCTTCGGGACTTGCCCGTTCGAGTCGCAACGAATACATGAACGATGTGGAACGCGGCGCAGCGGTTGCGATTTCCAAGGCTCTCCTCGATGCCAAGGCATCTTATGAAGCAGGCGAAAAGGATGTGAACAGGCTCCGTTCCAAAATCCAGGAAAACGTGGCGAAGGCCGGCGGCGTGGTGCAGTACATTGAAATCGCAAGTCAGAAGACTCTTTTTGCGAATACAAGCGGCACCGTTGATGAACCGTCCGTGATCCTCATTGCCGCTTTCTTTGGCAAGACCCGCTTGATCGATAATATGGAATTGAACTGAGTTCTTTTTGAATTTCAGAAGTTCAAAAAAAATCGCACCCGAATGGGTGCGATTTTCATTGTATGTATTCAAAACCGCCGACGGTTTCCTTTTTGAAATCAGACTGTCTGTTCTCTTATTTCTTTTTTCCAAAGATCTTGGAGAAGCAGAAAATGTTCAGGCCAAGAATCGCAACCCAAGATGCAATCATAAAAATCAGTCCACCAGTAGTGAGTTCCATTATGCGTCCTCCTCGGATTGACCAATGCTAACCTTTTTGATCTTCGGATCACGGCCCGTTGCGCGACCGCTCTTCCAGGCGTACCAAATGGCGACGTTCACAAGGACTGCCGAAAGAATCAAGAACAGGCGGAAACCTTGGGTGAATGCCTTTTGCGACAGGGAAATTCCAAAGAACTGCACCATGGCGTCATCGGCAATATGACGGAGCAACAGAATGTTCAAACCGTCGTGAAGGATCCAAGAAATGAGCAAAACGACAAGAGCTGTCGGACAGACGTACTGGATGATCATACGGAACACCTTCGGAAGCTTGATCGTCGCGCCTTCGTTCAAGAGGGCGAAGGCTTCGGATTCAAGAGGAACCGTTTCGGACTTTTTACGGACGAGGACAAAGGCGAAGACAATCGCTTGAATCGTTCCGAGAAGCACAAGTAGGAAGCTTCCGCCCCAGAAGTCGAGTTCGTCGACGGCGCCTGCGGCAAGGCCCGCAATCGCGAGAATGCCACCGACAAGGGAAATGAGACCGACCGTCGTCACGGCGCTCTTGCGGCTGAACTTGAGGTCGTCTTCGCAGAAGCTGATGAGCGGCTGGATAATCGAAATGGCGCTTGTCACGCCGGCGATAAAGAGCATTAAGAACCAGAGTGTCATAAAGGCACTGCCGAACGGAAGCTTGCTAAAGACGAGCGGCATGCTCTGGAATGCGAGACCGAAAGTTCCGAGCTTTGCACATTCGTCTATGTTTGCACCGATGACGATGACCGCGAGTGGAATCACAATCGTACCGCCTAGGATGATTTCTGCAAAACCGTTTGCGGCGTCAGCGGAAAGGGAGGATACCACCAGGTCTTCGTGACGCTTGGTGTAGCTCGCATAGCAGAACACGATGCCCATGCCAAGGCTCATGGTGAAGAATACCTGGCCTGCGGCAGCAAGCCAAACCTGTGGGTTTGTCAGAGCCGAAAAGTCCGGATTCCACATAAAGGCGAGGCCCTTGCTAATGCCCGGAAGCGTGAGAACGCGAATCACAAGGATGATGCCCATGACCACAAGGATCGGCATTGAAATCTTGTTCACACGTTCGATGCCCTTGCGCACACCGAAGGAAATCAAGGCCATGTTGCAGATAAAGGTAATGGCAAAGAAGACGATTGCAGCCGGGAAAGCGCCAATCTTTTCGTTCAACGCAATAAAGTTCCCAAAGAATTCCGTGATTTTACCCGCCTGGACGACTTCCATCAACTTGCCGTTGAGGGAATACCAGGTAAAGGCGAGAATCCAGGATTCAATAAAGACGTAATAGAAAATAATAAAGAGCGGCGGAAGAAGGCCGATCGAACCGAGGTACTTTCCCCAAGGCTTGCCGATGATCTTGTCGTAAGCGCCCGGAGAAGTACCGTGGCGGAGAATGCCCGCATAACGTCCAAGAGTCCATTCAATCCACGACAGGGGAATGCCTAGTACGATGAACGCAATGATGTAAGGGATGATGAATGTGCCGCCGCCGTTTGTAGCCGCTTGCACAGGAAAACGTAAAAAATTGCCGAGTCCGACGGCGCTACCGGCGACTGCCAAAATAACGCCAAGTTTCGAGCCCCAATTCTCGCGTGAAGAATGCATGGCTTACCTCATCTAAGTTTGTGGCAAAAGATAACAAATTAAGGGATTATTCCGTCGACAAAAAGTACGGCGGCTGTCGCTGCGCAGGCGACGATAACAAGACCGCGCCCCAAAAGCGATGCGGTGACCGCAGCGATAAAGGCTGCAATGCCCGAAATCCGATTATTCGTCGCATGGAAAATCGCAGGGACAGTCATCGCGGCAAGCACCGTGTACGGAATATAAGCGAGGAAAGAATTCCAGAATTCGCTTTTCAACTGCTTTTTCAGCAAAATGAAAGGAATCGTCCGGAGCAAGTAAGTAACGCCCGACATCGCAAACAGATACAGGGCAAAATCGTGTAGTTTCATGCTTTCGCCTCTTCTGTTTTCTTGATCGGGAAGAACCTCGCGCAAAGAAGCGAAGCGATGACCGCGCAAATAATGATCGCAAAGCCCGCAGAAACGTTTTGCAGCACAGGCACGTAATAAAAAGCGCAACTGAGGGCGACTGCAATCGCGACGGCAATGCTTGTAGGCTTATGCGTCTTCATCGGCGGAACGACAATCGCAATGAACATGCCGTAAAGCGCAACGCCCAAGGCGTTCGTCAAAATGGCAGGCAAAATTTCGCCGGCGATTGCACCGCAAAGCGTTCCCGTGAACCAGCCGAGATACGGAAGAACCGAGAGACCAAAAAAATACAGCGGATTCACTTTTTCTTTGGAACCGATTGCGACGGCGTAAATTTCATCGGTAATGCCAATACTCAAAAGAAGGCGTTGCAAAGTTCCAAAACTCGGCGTCACCTTTTGCGAAAGGGAAATGGCCATGAGGGAATAGCGCAGGTTGATAAAGAACATCGCAATGATCATTTCGATCAGCGTGCCTGCCGCCTGCATAATCTGAAGTCCTGCAAATTGACCTGCAGAAGTCAGATTGGTCATGGATATAAGCGTTACAAGCGGCCAAGAGAGAATCTTGGAACCTGCGATACCGAAAGAGAAAGAAACGGCAAAATAGCCGATTCCGATGGGAAGTCCGTCGATGACGCCTTTAGAGAATTTCACGGCGCCAATTATAACAAAAAACTAGCCGCAGCTGAATTTACCGGCTTCTTTTCCGATGTATTCGGGGTAAATGCCGTCAAAACAGGCTGCGCAGTAGTCGCTAGGAGCCGAAGTACATTCCTTCATGCCTGCAATGCTCAGGTAGCCAAGGCTTTCGACTCCGAGCATTTTAGCGATTTCCTGCGGGCTCATGCTGCTTGCGGCCAGTTCGCCTGCGTTTGGAAAATCCATGCCGAAGTAGCAGGCGTGCGCGACCGGAGGCGATGCGATGCGGATGTGAACCTCTAAGGCGCCCGAATCGCGGAGCATTTTGGACAGGATTTTCAGCGTCGTGCCGCGGACAATGGAATCATCGACAACGCAGACCTTGCGACCTTTGAGGACGCCTTCGATCGGGTTGAACTTGAGGCGTACCTTTTGGGAACGTACGTTTTGTGTCGGGTCGATAAAGGTTCTGCCGACGTAGTGGTTCCGCAAGAGTCCGATTTCAAACTTGATGCCGGATTCGCGGGCAAAGCCCAAAGCCGCTGTTGTCGAAGAATCCGGGACCGGAATTACGATGTCCGCATCGACAGGGCATTCACGGGCGAGCTGCTTGCCCATTTTGCGGCGGATCTTGTCGCAGCTCTGCTCAAAGATCTTGGAGTCCGGGCGGGCAAAGTAGATGTATTCGAAAATACAGTGGGCGAGGCGACCTTTTTGGGTGAAGGTTTCGGACTGGAGGCCTTCCTTCGTAATCGTCAAAAGTTCTCCCGGTTGAATGTCTCGCACGTAGTTTGCGCCTAAAAGGTCGAATGCGCAGGTTTCGCTGGCGACGCACCAGCTGTTTCCAAGTCTTGCGATGGAAAGCGGTCTAAAGGCGAAACCGTCTCGGGCAACGTAGAGAGTGTCTTTCGAAAGGATCAGCATGCAGAAGCAACCGGTGAGCTTGGAAATCGCTTTTTTGATCGCTTCCTTTAAGTTTGGAGCCTGTGTGCGGGCGATTTCGTGCAAAAAGATTTCGGAGTCGGAAGTGGTCTGGAAAATGTGACCCGCTTCTTCCATTTCTGCACGGAGTTCGGCGGCGTTGGTCAGGTTGCCGTTGTGCGCAATTGCGAGCTGTCCCCATTTGCAGCTGATGAGAATCGGTTGGGCATTTGCAAGGGTGCTTGAGCCTGTTGTGCTGTAGCGGACGTGACCGACTCCGGCAAAGCCTTGCAATTCGTCGACGTTGTGTTCGCGAAGGAGAGTGGAAACCAGTCCCATGGATTTACGGACTCGGATTTTTTCTCCGTTGGAGATGGCGAAGCCGGCGCTTTCTTGGCCGCGATGCTGTAGAGCGTAGAGTCCCATACAAACATTGCGGGCGACGTTTTCACCATTGTAAATTCCGATGACGCCGCATTCTTCGTGAAGTTCATCCAACATGGGGACCTCTCTAGTGATGCCGTTAATTTAAAAAGGGGGCTTCAGTATCACAATACGAGGGCGTTTCGGTTTTTTATTTTCTTTCAACAAAATTGTAAAGCAGGTCCCCCTGTTTTTTACAAAAATGTCGTGCCAGTGCATCGTCTACGCTGGATTTTTGCAAATCGACAAATACGTTGCGAAGTTTGACGAACCGGTCGTCTTGTGCGTTCGATAGGAGCGTTTCCACCATCTTTTGAGAGTACCAGTACAAGCGTTCTACGGTCGTTCGGTCAGAATACTTGGTGAAGCTTTCCGTTAAAGCTTTGAGGCTCGGCACTGGACCTGTCGGCTGCGGAAGACCGGAGCGCGATCCGTCGATTACCTGCGCAATGCCTTCGTTCAACCATTGCGGAACCTTGGCGCGGGTCATCTGATGCACAAAGGCGTGGGTCAGCTCATGAAAAAGAATCGGACGGTAAATTGCGCGGTAGTGCATCAGGTTCGCTGGGATTCGGATCTTTCCGTCGTAAACGGCTCCGACCCAGTCGGGATGATCACCCACGCCTTGAAAATCCTTGGACTGGTACATCACCACGAGAATGGTGTTTTCGGGGTAGAACTGGAAAAGGTTCGCGAGGGAATCGTAAGCGATTTCGAGAACGCTCAGGGCTTCTTGCACTTCGATCGGGTCTGCGTAATCTTCGAGCTCTAAACGGAAATGCCCGAAATTTTGAATGCCGAGTTCATCCCGTTCGCGGATCAAAAATTTGGACTTTTCAATCAGAAAGTCAAAGTCCGCCGAATGGAAGTTGCGGGATTCGATGTAGGAAATGCATTCCTCGTAGCGGCCCTGTTCAAAGAGAATGCCTGCATAATGCATTTGCAGATTGGTGTCGTTTGGAAGTTTTTTTAAGAGAAAATCGAGATTCTTCTCGGCGCACTTCCAGTGCCTTAATTCGGAGCAAGCGTTGAATTCGTCCACGTGGCTGTTGAAGGTTTCGGCGTCTTTTTTCTGCTGCAAAAAAATTCGCGTGATGTGGAGCGAAGCGATGAACAGGACGCCGAGAACGATAAAGCCGAGGACTTTTTTCATAGGAACTTCTTATAGAAAACCGGTCAGAATCAGTACGACAAGACCCGTGATCATCGCAAGCTTTGTCATCTTTTGGGCGGCGCGGTACTTCTTTTTATAGGTCGTGTGAATCAAGGCGATACATGTGGGCATTAGCGGAATGAGCACAAACAAAAAGGCTGGGTGGAACCAGTTCAAAAGGACGGGCATCGGAATCGAAAAAAGTCCAAATCCGATGATGAGGCTTGCAAGCATTTGAGCTTGTTCTTTGCCGGCGATTAGAGGGAATGTGGCGATGCCTGCTTTCAAGTCGCCGTTTGCATCTTCCAAGTCCTTTAAGATTTCCCGGGCGAGCGTGAACAAAAAGGCGAAGCCTGCGGTGGCGTAAAGAGGTTCAAATACGGCGTCTGTCAGGAATGCGGCTCGCAGAATGGGCGTTGCACAGAGGACGGCGACCGTGACGTTTTTCACAAGCGGAATCTTTTTCAAAATTTTGTCGTATAAAGAGAGCAGAAGCAAAATGCCTGAAAAAAATCCGAGGTGCACCAGGTGCTGCGTTCCGGGGATCGCCGAGAGGAGAAGTGTTAAAACGATGCAGATGAGGCATGCGACCTTGGCCGCAAACGGGGAAACTTTTCCCGAAGGAATCGGACGATCAGGCTTGTTCACCCTGTCCGCTTCCACGTCCAACAGGTCGTTGTAAATATTTCCAAAGGCGATAGCGAATGCAAAAGCGCATGCGTCAGCGATAAAACTGGATGGGGTATAGATCCCTTTTGACAGAAAGTATCCGACGGAAAGCGTGACGATTGCAATCACGATGTTTTCGGCTCGGGACATTTTAAAAAGCGAAGGCATACGTCAAAAGATAAAAAAAGAAGAAAATATTCTAAATTAAGGCAGATGAATCACGAACTCGACAACGATCAGGAAGAAGAACACTCTGGCCGCACATTCCGCCGCGACGCACGCGCTCGACGTGTGAACACGATGGAAATGTGGAAGCGCGGAACGCTCGACGACCGCCCGATCAAGGAACGTTGGAGCCGTGAATTCAAAAAGCCTAAAATCAAAAAAATCAAGGATCCTTCCGAAAAGTTTGATGCGGACGATTCCGTGGAAGGCTTGGTTGTGGAAGTCCACCGCAGAACTTGCGTCGTGAGACTGCCGAACGGCGACAGCGTGAATGCGACTTACCGCGCCGCGGTCGTTTACGAATTAAAGGAATTTCCGGTTGTTGGTGATCAGGTGATTATTGCCCGTGCTAAAAACGCGGAAGAAGATGCACCTTATTCGCTGCTCCGCGTGCTGCCGAGAAAGTCGGCACTCGTGCGTCCCGGTCCCAAGGACAAGTCCCGCAGGGAACTCGTTCTCGCGGCAAACATCGACCAGGTCGTGGTCGTTTCGAGTGTTGCCGAGCCTCCGTTCAACTACGGCTTTGCGGACCGCTTTTTGCTCGCGGCGAACCTTTGCAATTTGCCGCTCGTGATGGTCTTGAACAAGACGGACCTTATCGAAGAAATTCCGCAGAACGTGAAGGATTTTATTTCGATCGTCGACAAGTTCATTTGCGTGAGCTGCAAATCGGGTAAAGGCCTCGATGAACTGCGTGAAGTTTTGAAAGGCAAAAATTCCGTGCTTTCGGGAAAGAGCGGAGTCGGCAAGTCGAGTCTAGTGAACGCTCTTGTACCCGAGGCTCAGCTGAACGTGGGAGAAGTCCGTGAACTCGACGGCAAGGGCCGTCATACGACGACTTCTTCGAGCCTCTTCGATCTTCCTTTCGGCGGTCGCATAATCGATACGCCGGGGATCCGTGAACTAGGAGTCGTGGAAATGGACGGTCATGATTTGGCTCGTTCGTTCCCGGGATTTTTCCCTGGTGAATTCTTTACTTGTAAGTACAACGATTGCATGCATATCAACGAACCGGGCTGCGATGTGCTTGCCCGTGTAGAATCGGGCGAAATTCCGAAGGCCCGCTATGCGAGCTACTTGCGCATCTTGGATTCCGACGAATAATTTTTTAAAGTTGAAAAAAGGCCCGCATCGTTTGATGCGAGCCTTTTTTTGAATCTTGGGAATTAACCGCGGTTGTCAATCGGGAGCCACGGACGTTCTGCGTAGCCCGTGTAGATTTGACGCGGACGGTTGATCTTCGACAGAGGATCGTCGTGCATTTCCTTCCAATGAGCGATCCAGCCCGGGAGACGTCCGATGGCGAACATCACCGTGAGCATGTTCGTCGGGATTTCCATGGCGTGGTAAAGGATGCCCGAGTAGAAGTCTACGTTCGGGTAGAGCTTACGTTCAATGAAGTAGTCGTCATTGAGGGCTGCTTCTTCGAGTTCGCTTGCGATGTCGAGCAGTGGATCGGCAATATGTTCGCGATCGAAAATCGTGTGAACGAGGCCTTTGAGAACCTTGGCACGCGGGTCATAGTTCTTGTAGACGCGGTGACCGAAGCCGTACAGTTTGAACGGATCCTTTTTGTTCTTTGCCTTTTCGATGACCTGCTTGACCGTGAGACCGCTCTGGTGAATTTTCATCAAAGTTTCGAGAGCTGCCTGGTTTGCACCACCGTGGAGCGGACCCCACAAGGCGCAGATGCCTGCGCAGATACTTGCGTAGAGGCTTGCCTGGGAACTGCCGACCATGCGGACGGTAGAAGTCGAACAGTTCTGTTCGTGGTCTGCGTGGACGATCAAAAGAACGTTCAGTGCGTGGACAAAGAGCGGGTCAACGTTGTAAGGCTTTGCCTTGCTCGAAAACATCATGTTGAGGAAGTTCGAACAGTAGCTCTTTTCCGCATCCGGATAGACGAACGGTTCGCCGATGCTTGCCTTGTAAGAGAAGGCTGCAATCGTGCGCACCTTGGAAATCAGGCTTGCGACAGTCAGGTTGAATGCGTCCTGCTTGCTTTCGTCGTCATAGAAGCGCGGGGTAAAGAGGCCGAGCGCATTCACGACTGCACCGAGAATGCCCATCGGGTGCGCCGAAGGCGGCATTTCACGGAAGAAGTTCAACAGGTTTTCGTGAATCAGGGCATTTTCCGTCAAAAGACGACGGAACGTGCCGAGTTCTTCACGTGTCGGAAGATTTCCATAAATGAGAAGCCATGCCGTTTCTGGGAAGGTCGTGTAGGCGGCGAGGTCTTCGATATTGTAACCGCGATAGCGAAGAATGCCTTTTTCACCATCCACAAAGGTGATCTGGCTCTTCGTACTACCCGTGTTCGTGTAGCCGTAGTCCAGCGTGACAAGACCCGAGTCCTTGCGGAGCTTGGAAATGTCAATCGCCTTTTCGTTTTCCGTTCCAGTTACGAGCGGAAGGTTGTAATCCTTACCGTCGTAGTTCAAGGTAGCGAAATCGGGCATGATGCCTCCTATTACTTGGATTTGAGAGCTAGAATCGCGTGGTACACGTTGTCAAAGAGCTGCGGGAGCTTCGCCGTCGGCACGGCCGAGAAGGCGAGGCGGAGCAAGCCCTTGAGCATGATGGTACCCGTGCTGTAGTTCTGAAGAAGTTCAACGCGAACGGCTTCTGCGTCGACACCCTTCGGCTTGACGCACATAAAGTAACCGCTGTTGAACGGCATAGGTTCAAATGCTTCGGAGTATTCCGGATGGGAAGCGAGCGTTTCCTGGATGATGTCGTAACGCTTCTTCAACACGGCATACTTTTCTTCCTTTTCCTTTACGTATTCCGGGCTGTTGTAAGCGGCAAGGAGAATGCGCTGGGAAATGTTCGGAGCGTTGGAAATGTTGCCGCGGACAGCTCCTGCAGCCTTGCTTTCGAGAGCCTTGAGCTGTTCCGGAGTTGCACCCTTGAAACCGAATGTCATAAAGCCCACGCGGAATCCCCAGACGTAGTCTTCCTTTGTCGGACCGTCGAGCTTCACAGCGAGGATGTCCTTGTGGGCGTCGAGGAGCTTCGTGAAGAGGGATTCGCGGGTCACGCCGTCTTCGTATACAAGTCCAAAGTAGGCGTCATCGAGGAGAGCGACGACCTTGTTGCCCTTTTCGGCTGCGCGGACGAGGACTTCCGTAATCTTCTTTGCTTCTTCTTCGGTAGCAGTGTAGCCGGTCGGGTTGTTCGGAAAGTTCAAGAGGAGAACCTTTTTGCCGATTCCGTCCTTGTTCAGAGCTTCTTCGAGAGCTTCGACGTCAAAACCGCCGTTCTTGAAGGTGTTGTATGTCTGAATTTTGGCACCATAGGCGTTTTCGAACACGAGTTCGTAATTGTCCCAGTAGAGGTCAGGAATGATGACCTTATCGTTTGGATCGAGGAACAGGTAGCCGGCCATGGAAATGGCGTGCGTCAAAGCGGCGGTAACGACCGGGCGGGAA
Organism: Hallerella sp.; assembly: GCF_022776125.1. Taxonomy (NCBI): domain Bacteria; kingdom Pseudomonadati; phylum Fibrobacterota; class Fibrobacteria; order Fibrobacterales; family Fibrobacteraceae; genus Hallerella; species Hallerella sp. The sequence goes on from NZ_JALFIA010000007.1 coordinate 13,675, forward strand.
AAGGACTTGCCTTCGAGGCTCGGGTTCTTGCGAATGATTTGAGCCTTCCATGCGTCACGGATGTCCGGGTTGCCGTAGCTCGGTGCATAGAGGAAGGACTGCTTCGGCATGTTCAAAGACTTCAGCACGCTCGGAAGAACGAGCGGGGAACCGTCATCTTCGAGAGCGGTACCGATTGTCGCATTGATTTCTTTACCCTTTGCTTCGCCACCTTGGCCAAGAATACCCTTGCTCGGGAAGAAAATGGCCTTTCCCTTTTCGGAAAGCATTTGGAGGATGGAGGATCCGTTAGCGGAGAGATCGCTGTTGAGCGCTTCAGCAAGAGGATTAAGATTCATAGTGCGTGTCCTTGAAGAATTTTCCAGCGGGCAAAGATAAAAAAATCCATTTGCACTAGCAAAGGGATTTTACTTGAAAATTTGTTGCAAAACTACTTGGAAAGAATCTTTCGAAGCTGGTTTACTGCGTCATCGAGATTGTCGTTGACAATTTTGTATTCATACTTGCCGTGCTGCTTGGCAAATTCGATTTCCTTGCGGGCGTTGTGCAAACGCAGGCTGATGACTTCGTCCGAGTCTGTGTTGCGGTTGCGGAGGCGCTGTTCGAGAATTTCGAGCGACGGCGGAAGGATCAAAATACCGATCGCTTCCGGGTAAACCTTGTCGAAATTGACTTTTCCGAAAACATCTAGGTCAAAAAGAACGCGCTTGCCTTCGGAAAGCATCTTTTCGACGAAGCTCTTCGGGGTACCGTAGAAGTTGCCGTGGACTTCGTTCCATTCCACAAGTTCGTTGTTTTCAATCATGCGTTTGAATTCGTCACGGCTCTTAAAGAAGTAGTGAGTGCCGTCCACTTCGCCTTCCCGCGGAGCGCGGGTCGTTGCGGAAATGGAATAAACCATATCCGGGAATTCCTTGATCACCAAGTCCTTTAAGGTCGTTTTTCCTGCTCCGGACGGAGCGCTCATTACAAACAGTTTGGATTTCATTGCGAAAAATATAGGAATTTTTTTCCCATAAACTTTCAAAAAGAAAAAGTTGAAAAAAACTGAAATCGCTTTCTTAGTGGTTCCTAAGGCTCTAGGATGGCTTTGTTTGACGAAAGCGCCTTTTCAAAGACTTCATTTTCCGGGGAATCGCTTAACGGCAGATTGTGGCAGTCCACACGGTCCATCTTGGACGGCATCCCGGCTCGGATTCCGGATTCCGCACCCGGATTTCGATTTATCCTCAATATAGAGCGGTCTTTGTTTGACCTCTTCGTAGATGCGCCCAATATATTCGCCGACAATGCCGATTGACATCAGCTGGATTCCGCCAAAGAAAACGATTACGGTCATGAGGGAAGCCCAGCCAGGAACCGTTGTCGTAGGACTTAAGAATTTTTCGAGAATGCTCCAGATGAACACGCCAAAGGCGATGATCGTCGCAAGGAATCCCATCAAAAAGCTGATTTTCAATGGCGTCGTGCTAAAGCCTGTGATACCGTCCATTGCAAGGCGCAACATTTTGCGAAGCGGATACTTGGACGTTCCCGCTGTGCGTTCTGCACGATCGTAAAGAATGCCGATTTTTTTGAATCCCACCCAACAGACGAGCCCGCGCAAAAAACGGTTGCGTTCGGGAAGGGCATTCAATTGGTCCACGACGATACGGTCCATTAAACGGAAGTCGCCTGTATCCTGCGGAATTTCAATGCTCGTGAGCGAATGCAAGACCTTGTAAAAAAGGTGCGCTGTCGCTTTTTTAAAAATCGTTTCGCCTTTGCGCTTGTGGCGCTGTGCATAGACCACCTGGTAACCTTCGCGCCATTTTACAAGCATATCCTTGATCAGCGAAGGGGGATCCTGCAAGTCGCCGTCAATGATTACGACGGCGTCGCCCTGGGCGTGCTTTAATCCCGCGCTGAATGCTGCCTGGTGACCGAAATTGCGGCTAAAATTCACAAGCTTATTCTGCGGAGTCTGCTCTAAGAGTTTTTCCAAAATTTCACGGGTACGATCCTTAGAACCGTCGTTCACAAAGATCAGTTCATGCTCGATATCTTGAAGTTCCTCTTCGAGAACCGAAAAGGTCTTTGCGACGATTTCTTCTTCGTTAAACAGGGGTACGATAACGGATAAAAGCACTATTTCACCTCGGATTTTAAATCGACCTTTCCGCTCGGAAAAAGAGTCGGATGGACAATGTCCACATGGTCGCAGTTTTTATTCGAAAGGGAATCGGTCAAAATCAAAAGTTCACGGACGCCGTGCACAATCACGTTTAACGAATCCAGCTTTCCTATGGTAACGTTCGGGTTTTGGTAAAGGAGCTTGCCGTCGCCAAAAACTTTGTACGCAATGCCGTCGCTGCAAAGACTTTCTTCGTCAAGACCGACGATGGCGGTCAAGCGTTCGAACTTGCCTTGCAAGTCGAAGTGCGTTTCGCTCGAAGCGTGAACGCCAAAGCCTTCGGTAAACTTTTTGCCGTTGAGCGTAAAGGCGTGCCCTTCGACCGATGCGTTCCTGCTCAGGTTTCCCCAGGCCTGCTTGTGCGCTGTCGGCTGCATTTGGGAAAGTTCGAGCGCCCCTTCAAAGCGGAAGAAACGGTAATTTTCAATGTGGGCGACCGATTCGGATGTCGTCGAGTCGTAAATGTCCGCTTCGAGCTTGTTGTATCCGGGCTTTAAAACGGGACCGGTGAGCGTGTCGCTGTAATCGCCCGCCTGGTAAGGCTTCGCATAAATCGAATCTCCGTTCAACGTAAAGCGGATCTTCCACGGAGCCTTGGTGCCAAAGTATTCGGACGAGTTAAAGATGAATGTCTGCGTGGAAGGCTCTCCCTGCCAGAATCCAAAGGCAAAGAGCTTTTCCGGATCGTAATTGCGACGGGTCGAAATCTTTTTAATCGTCACCCAGTAGTTGCGGGTAATCAGCACCTGGTAAACGTCTTCGAGTTTCACTTCGCGCTCAAAAATGTCGCAGGTCGTCGGAATGCGATGTTCCACCGCCTTCGCATGGTACGTTTTGGAATCCCAGCAGTCGAGACCGCGAATGTAGTATACTTCGCCGTCGTACTTTTGAATCAAGCTCTGCAGGGAATCTTTCGAAATCTGACGGGCGCGGTTGTAATGGATTGCGGACTGTCCGTAGGCGACAAAATGCCAGGGCCTTCCGTACACGAACAGGCGAGGCTTTTTCGGTTGCTGGTTCAACCACTTCCAAATTTCGACTTCTTCGGTCGTCAGATGGTTGCGGTTGTACATGATGTTCTTGTTGAAGCTTTCCTTGTAACCGAGCGTGTTGCCGCAGACGATAACGGAAAGGATCAAAGTGACGGCGAAATTTGCCTTGAAATCGTTCTGCAGGTTCGTCTTTCCAGCGAGGAAATAGGCGACGTAAAGGAGCTTTCGAATACCGAATGCCGCAAGGAACGCCATGGTCGGCATCATCACGAGGGCGTAACGCTGGTTGATTTCAATATTGAAGTCGCCCGAAACGTTTTCGAGAATCATGTACGTCTGAATATGGTACAATAGCAGGAATCCGGCGATTTTCGTGTTCGTTCCGTAATTTTTCGAAAGAAGCTCCTTGGCCACCAAGGCGGCAAGGATTACGAGTCCCAAAAGAAAGAGCCAGTTGAAGCTCGAAAGGAATGGGTTTGCGAGCAGACCGCTGTCGGAGAGCGGCTTCGTCATCACTTCCCAGTTGCTCTTCAGGTTTTCAATGAAGTGACCGTGGGCGGAGTACTGCCCGCCTTGGAAACCGTAACCTTGGAAGTAGCTGATTGTAATCAGGATTGGAACGGAAAAAAGCGAAAGTGTGACAAAGAACGCCGGGGCTTTCAAATCCTTTTTGTCGAGAATCTTCGGCAGGGCGACGACGAGGAAGGCGAGAAAACAGAAAACCGTTTCCTGGCGGGTCTGCGCAAAGAATCCGAGTACGAGGGCGCAAAGGATCCAATGGCGAAGCGTGTTGCGGTCAAAAGCCCACTTGAGGACCCAGAGCGAAAGAGCGCTGAGGAAAATATAGAGCGGTTCGACAGACATCGAACGGAATTGGAAAAGGACCGTCGGCTGTGCAAAAAGAAGAATGCTCGTAAGAGCTGACATCAGGTCGTCGGAAGTCCACGCGCGGATGGCAAAAAATAGGAGCAGTGCCGCAAAAAAGAGCATCGCGAGTTCGCAGTGGAAAATCCAGTGCAGATCCGGTCCAAAGAACGGCATTCCGAGCAGGTACAGGAATGAAAGCCCCTTGGTTTTAAAGCTGTCGGAATCCTTGAAACAGTTCAATTTGCCTTTTTCGAATTCGCCTTCGTCACAAGTGCCGGTCGTCTGGTTGAAGTACATATTCTGGGCGATCGCCATGAACACGCTTTCATCGCTCTGCACACGGTGGCGGGCTTCAATCTGCGAGCCGGCAAAGAGGGTTGCCCCAAGAGCGAAAATTCCCACTAGGAATATATAAGGCTTCGGGGGCAGTTTCTCCTTGAAATACTGGCGAAAATCCTTAAAAAGAAGTCCAAAAAGCAAGATTCCGAGCGCAAGCTGCACCAAAAAGAGGGGGAGCGGCATACGCAGGTCCAAGGTGCGGATTACGTCTTTCGCTCCCACATTTGGCCCTAAATAAATAAAAAACGGAATCGCTAGCGCAACGACAGCACCGATTAGCCCCGCCGGGTGGGTAAGGTTCTTGAAAAGGGTTTGTAAGTATTTCATTGAGCAGGAATATAGTTCTTTTCTATTTTTTTCAGTTGAGAAAACCGGCAATTAAATCTAAATTTGGGGCGCAAATTTTTTACAGAGGCTTCCTGTGGACAATTCAATTATTCTCAAAGCAGCAGACAACGTGCGAATCCTTTCCGCCGCTATGGTGGAAAAAGCCAAGTCCGGACACCCGGGTGGAGCAATGGGCGCCGCAACGGCCATTACTCTTCTTTTTGCGGAATTCCTCCGTTTCGATCCGAAGAATCCGCAGTGGGAAGCGCGTGACCGCTTCCTCATGGACCCGGGCCACATGTCCCCGCTGCTCTATGCAGAACTTGTCCTCACCGGTCGTCTTTCCTTGGAAGACTTGAAGAACTTCCGCCAGTTCGGCAGCATCACTTCCGGTCACCCGGAACTCTCCGTGGAACACGGAGTCGAAAACTCTTCGGGCCCTCTCGGTCTCGGTCAGGGTATGGCTGTGGGCGTTGCGATTGCGGAACGTTACAAGGTCGCCCAGTTCGGTGACATCCTCTCTCACAAGACGGTTGTGCTCGTTTCGGACGGCGGCATCCAGGAAGAAATCGCTTACGGTGTCGGCCGCGTGGCTGGTCACTTGAAGCTCTCCAATTTGATTTTCTTCTATGACGCAAACGGTGTACAGCTTTCTTGCGAAACCAAGGACGTCATGGACCAGGACTTCAAGAAGCAGTATGAATCCTGGGGCTTTAGGGTTCTCGAAGCCGACGGTGAAAACGTCGATGAACTCCGTACCGCTTTCAAGGCTGCTTATGCAGAAACCGAACGTCCGACGATCATCATCGGTCACACGACGATGGCAAAGGGCGCAGTCGGTGCCGCCGGCGAATCTTTCGAAGGCAAGGTTTCTACACACGGTCAGCCGCTTTCCGGCGCAGGCGCTTCGACAGAAGAAACCGTCCGTCGTTTGGGCGGTAATGCGGAAAATCCGTTCGAAGTCTTCCCGGAAGTCAAGAAGGCTTTCGATGAACGCTTGAAGGAACTCGAAAAGATTGCAACCGAATGGAAGGCAAAGAAGGCGGACTGGGATGCGAAGAATCCGGAAAAGGCTGCGACGATCCAGTCATGGCTCTCCGGCAAGAGCATTCAGCTCAACCTGAAGGATTTGGAACAGAAGGAAGGCGTTGCCACCCGTAACAGCTCGGGTACGGTCCTTTCTTACCTCGCCAAGAATTACAAGAATATCATCTGCAGCTCCGCAGACCTTTCGAACAGCGACCAAACTCAGAAGTTCTTGAATGAAACCCGCATCATGACGCCGGGTGACTTTGGCGGTGCATTTGTCCAGGTCGGCGTTGCGGAACTCACCATGGGCGCTATCGCTTGCGGTCTCGCTCTCCATGGAGGTCTGTACCCGATTTGCGCCACGTTCTTCGTGTTCAGCGACTTCATGAAGCCGGTCATCCGTATGGCCGCCCTCCAGGGCCTTCCGGTGAAGTACGTCTTTACGCATGACAGCTTCCGCGTCGGCGAAGACGGTCCGACTCACCAGCCGATCGAACACGAAACGCAGATTCGCCTTCTCGAAGATTTGATGAAGGAAGACGGTCGCTCCCAGATGCTCGTTCTCCGTCCGGCTGATCCGGCAGAAACGTCTGTCGCATGGGAAATGGCTTTTGAAAATACCGACAGCCCGACGGCTCTCATTTTGACCCGCCAGAAGGTCGGCTCTCTTCCGTGCCCGCAGGGCAGCTCCCGTTATGCGGAAGCCGCCAAGTGCCGCAAGGGCGCTTATGTCGTGAGCGACAATACTCCGGCAGGCAAGAATCCGGACCTGACTTTCGTTGCGAACGGTTCCGACGTTTATCTCGAACACGAAGCCGCAGAAGTGCTCCGCAAGGAAGGCAAGAATGTGCGCGTCGTTTCGATGATCAGCCCGAAGCTCTTCACGCTCCAGGACAAGGCTTATCGCGATTCCATCATCGTTCCTTGGACTCCGGTGTTTGCTCTTTCGAGCGGTCTTCCGGTCCTGTTCAAGGATGTCGTCGGTGGCTTTGGTAAGGTCGCAGGCCTCGAACGCTTTGGTGCTTCGGCTCCGGCATCTGTCCTCGAAAAGAAGTTCGGTTATGAACCGGCAGCTGTCGTGGAACAGGCGAAGGCTTACCTCGCTGAATTTGCTCAGTCCGTTGCCGATTTCAAGAAGGCAAACGGCTAAGAGTTCGTACAAATAAATTCAAAAAAGTCCGCAGCGATGCGGACTTTTTTACATTCATGCCAATAAGGTTTATT
>NZ_JALFIA010000032.1:0-4616 GCF_022776125.1 Hallerella sp.
GCGGAATAGTTCCAAACTGTTGCGATTCCGTAAGAGTCAAACCCCAGCCTTCAAAAGAAGACGTCATCATCGCAAGCGATGCTTTTTGATAATAAGGCTGTGGATTCTGACGACCTAAAAATTCCATCCGTCGCAAATTCATTTTTTTGGCGAGCTTCTGATACGCTTGCAGATCTTCCCCTTCACCAATGATTTTCAAGCGCCAATCCTCGGAACGTTTGTCCGACTCTACCCTCTTCCAAATTTTCAAGGCTAAGGAAATGCGTTTTTGCAGATCCTTCATACGAGAAACGATGAGAACCTCTTTTTCTTTATGTTGCAAAATATCAGGGTTTGCAATTTCAAGAAACGACAGAGGGTTGGGAATGGCGCAAATCCGATCCGAAGGAATCCGGAGCAATTTTTGGAAATCCGGAGCGAATGTTTTCGATAGAAGAAGCACCCGAGAAACCCGAGGCAAAACTCCATTCCATCTAGAAAGAAAACGTTTAACTTCCTTCCGGTAAAACAGAGGGAAAAGAGAAATTCGAAGAAGCCGTTTGAATTCGCCTACAGCCCCCTTAAAAGACGGAGTACAAGCTACCCGCCAAGATTTTTTCCACGTCGGCGGTGCCGTATGCCAAGCGACAACATAAGGGATTTTCAAATTCTCTTGAGACAGATAACGCGCAATAACTCCATCGTAGGCAAGCTGTTGCACGACGACATCAATCGCATGTTCTTCAAAAAACTTTTTCACATCGACAGGGAATCCATTTTCAAGCAATGCAGATCCCGTATCCTGCAAATAAAAGCATTCCCAGCCTTCCTGCGAAAGTCCACGCATCACCGAAACCGTGACGCGTTCAACGCCCCCAGCCAACGCATTCAGTGGATTGTTAAAAACGAACAGAACTTTCATTTTACGATTTCCCGAATGGCTTCAAAATTCCGTTCGCAGTTGTGAGCATCGTTGTACTTAAAGAAAACATCGATCCGTTCCGCATATTGATTTTCCAGCTCGCAATTCCGCTCTAAATAGCTAGCCACTAAATCTACGGTCTGCTCCACCGTCAAACCGACTGGGCCAAAACCATCGCGGTCTGGATCGAAATAGCCGATGCCCTGATGTCCCGCATGATATTCATCACGATCAAACTGGAAAAGGACAATCGGCTTTTTCATATACGAAAAATCAAACTGGACGCTTGAATAATCGGTAATCATCAGGTCGCAATCGATCATCAACTTTTGCACGTCAAAATTTTGAAACGAGGCAAAAACGGTCTGCTCATTTTGCCCATCAAAATCCGCCAGGAACTTTTGCAATTCAAAATGCGGATAGAATATCAGCTGGTAGCCGTACTGCTTGAGAAGGCTTTGCAAACGAGCGTTCTGGATCAGTCCACAAATATTCTGAAAATACTTAGAGGTCTTGAACTTTTCTTTCGAAATTCCCGAAAGAAAATGACGCCACGTCGGCATCAATAAAATCTTTTTTGAAGCCGTATGTTGCAAAGGCAAAGCATCGTAACGGGCAAAGCCGACCGTCTTTACCACTTCCGGAGCATGTCCAAAGCAGTCGATGATGTATTTCGTTTCGCGAGCCGAAACCGTTATAAAAAGATCAAAGTGAACCTTGTCCTCGTGCAGCCAAGGGCCATCCGCTTGAGTAACACCGTGCTGTAAAAAGATATACTTTCCCGTCACAAAGATTTTCTTCAAAAGCTTGACCTTCGCCATGCGCAAAAAAAGATTGTGCTCGGGAGCCCCTCCAAAAATATGAGCACTCACTTTCGCTTCGGCGGCCAAGTAAAGCAGATAATGTTTCCAAGATCCAAAATCCACCAGGCGTTCTTCTGACGCAAAATTTTTACGGTCCGGAGAATCTTTAGAAATGATGTAATACGCATTGATCTGCGGGCAGTTCTTTTGCACATAACGGAACAAATGCAAAGCATTATCGCGTGCGTCCACTCCGCGTTCGGCAAAGACCCACACATGGGAATATTTTTTCTTCAGTCCTAAAAGGATAACTTTCGCAATACAGCATTTAAAAAAAATGCCAAGCCATTTCAAGTATTTACCGATTCCGTTTTTTCGGAGTGAATCTTTAATCATAAAGCGAAAGCCATTCTTGTTTGTGCGATTCCCACGATTTCGTCTGCATATAGGAATATAAACGATTTCCCTTTTCAAAAAGAGACTCTGCCGTTTCGGTTTTGAGTTTTTCCATCACTTCGCACAATTTTTCTGCATGTTCCGCCTCCGAAGCATAGCGGTAAACAAAAGCATTGTCCGCAATCGCCTTTTCTCCTTGCACACAGCCGATTTCCGGAAGGACCATCGTCTTGCTATACGAAAAAGCCATCCACATCGTCCCCGAATTCAAAGAGCTCGAAATATCATACGGAGCAATCAGCAGGTCCGACTGAATTAAATAATCACCCATGCAATCATTTTCCACAAAATGAAAATCCGCAAAAACCCCCAGCGACGTCTGAGCCATTGCCGAAATCTTTTTCCTGTAATCCAAATCCTTACAGGCTCCACAAATCAGCAAAGCAAAGTTCGATTCCACCAAATGCGAACGGTTAAAGCATTCGATTAACAAATCCAAATTTTTATACGGCCCAATTTTTCCCGTAAAAAAAATGATTTTCTTAGACGGATCGATTCCATATTTTTCCCGAATATTCACTAAGCCGCTGCCAAAGTTTTCAAAATAATCCCCGTGCGGAATGCAGATGACTTTCGACTGGTACTTTTTTAAGCTCGGAATTTCTTGCAAAGTCGCTTCGCAAAGAACATGGATTTGATCGCTCCACGCCATCAAAAGTTTCATCAAAATTTGTGAATATTTTCTGCCGCGCTTTTGATCGTGCGCCACCTTATTGTGTACTGTCCAAACAATCTTTTTCCGAAAGAGCTTAAGACAGATCAAAAATCCCAAACGGAAAAGAAAGTTGGCAAGGCAGTGTGCCTCATTTTTTCCACGCACATTTTCAAGCCAGTTCAAGTGGCAAGCGCTTGAAGAAAAAAATTTTTTCCACTGTCCATGAAAAAGTTGATTGACTCCGACCGCTTCGCAGTTTGACGAAATAATTCGAGACAGATTGCCTAAGTAAAAATTTTCTAGGGTCTTCGCCTGAGGAAAAAACAAAACGGTTTTCACAAGTGTTCCCCCACTTGATCAATCAAAGCGTTTCGATATCGCGACGAACAGCTTCAATTAAAGAAGACGATGCAACAGAACCGATATGACAAAGTGGTTTCAGATCGTCCGTCAAAAGCAATTCTTTCAACTGTTCTTCTGTTTCGACGGTGTACAGATAGCCGAGTTCTTTCAGCTTTTCCGCTGTTGCAATCTGATGATTGCTCCGATGTTCCTTCAATTCACGACGACGCGGGAATACAATGATCGGCTTATCCTGGCATAATGCAGAAATAATCGTACCCATCCCTGCATGGGCAACAATCAAACGCGCCTTGGCAAAAAGTTCGTTAAATTCCTTGGGCGTCAAAAATTCAACAACCTTCACATGTTGAGGAACATACGAGCCTTTCAACGTCTGAACAATCACTTCTTCCTGAAGAATAGGCGCAACCGCATCAATTATCTTGATGAAACGATCAAATGGAGCTTGGGTTCCAATCGTACAAAAAATCATTCAACGTTTCCCAACTTGCCAAGGACGTTCCCTGCGAACTTCACTTTGCCCACAGCTAAGTGTTCCCACTGGGTATAAACTTTATCAATGCCTAATTTTACAGCATATCTTCCACAAGCGCTAAGCTTCGCTACATTGGCAATCGAGTCCACCCAAACCGTCTTCTTGCGAAAAACATATTTCGCCAAAAGCAGGACCAGAAGACCAGGGGCTGCACCCGTCGAAAGGGCAACGTAAGGTTTTTCCTTCAGCAGAATCATCAGCACATAGGGAATGCAGAAAAACATTTTCCAAGCATCCCAACGAGAAAATTCACAAATCGAGTAGAACTTTCCCGAGACAGATTCCGCCCATTTCGGATTGGAACTGACATAGCTGACTTCGTAATCAGACGAAAGTCCCGCAGTGATGCGCAACAACTGTACCCAGTGGCCGCCAATCGAAGCGACCGCTAAAATTTTTTTTTTGTCTTTACGAGCATCCGGGTTCATTTGATTTCTCAGACTTTGTCAAAAGATTGAAAAGCCCAATCCCACGAGTTATTCCGCCTTTCCCTTACCGACATTTGCAACATCGAATCCGATTTCACGCAGAGCGGCCGCATCCAAAATATTACGCCCGTCATACACGAAAGCAGGCTTAGCCATGCCCTTGTAAATGCGTTTCCAATCGAGTTCCGCAAAGCATTTCCATTCGGTGCAAACCACAACAGCGTGTGCGCCCTCAGCCGCTTTATACGGATCCTCTTCAAATTCCACTTTGTCCAAGACATCCGCCAAATCCCGTTTGGCATCGGGAATTGCCTTAGGATCGGTTACAATCGGTAAGGCATGTTCGGCGAGCAAATCTCGCACGACCAGATTCGCAGGGCTCTCTCGAGTGTCTCCCGTATTCGCCTTGAACGCAAATCCGAATACGGCAATTTTTTTGCCAGCAATCGTATTGAACATCCGTTCGAGCATACAG
>NZ_JALFIA010000046.1:0-18703 GCF_022776125.1 Hallerella sp.
TTCGTGCAAAGCAGCCAAAAGCCCCGTAGGGTCATAAACAGCAGAATTATCGTTAACCATGTGGTTTCCTTTGTTCGGTGTAATGATATTCATAAAATCACGGGGAGAAACAGCAAACCCACAATTTGGAAAGTGTTTCAAATTTCCTGTCACAAGATAAGCTCCTTTATCTTGATGAGCCCTAGCCACATCGTAAAAAATGACATCATCGCAATCAGGGAGCTCTATACCAGATGGAGGGACCGGCTGATTTATCGCAAATTTTATAGTATTTCCGACAATATCATTTATGGTTTCCTGCATAAATGAAAATTTTGGACGAGAAAACACCTCCCAATACTCGCGAACTATATTATCATCAACAAGAGGGACAAAGCGCCTTTCAACAACACCCCTAAAAACAGAATAAGGAATAGAATACTTATTATGCGCAAGAGCTGCAGAAATTAAAACATTCGTATCGAGCACAGCAAAAATCATTTTTTCTTCCTCTCCATACGGGCAGCCTTGATTTCGGCTTCAATTTCCTCTTCGCTCAAATTCGCAACGCCATTTTTATACGCCTGTTCCTGAGCCGCATGTAACGCATTCAATAAATTAATGCCATCCTGTTTTGTAGGTGAGGGCATCCCCTTCACCTCAAACGGAATTCCGTTTTCGACAAGAGCACGCTTGAAAAAGATGCGCACAGCCGTGGGTATATCCATCCCAAGGCTTTCAAACAGGTCGGAAACCTGCTTTTTCAAATCTTCTTCAATCCTTATTTGCAAAACCGACATCGGCATACAGACCTCCTGCATTATCATATCAAAATATAGTCAAAATAACTGCAAAAAGCAATATTTTTGCATAGAATCGCCATTTTTCGTTCTTTTTTCTTCAGATTTCATATAGCTTCCGTTTTGTGGTCGCATTTGCGGCTGGTTTATTGTTAGAGGCGTTCCCTTCAATCCAAATTTCAGGGAAAAAAAACGCATCTCGCCTGTCCTTAGACGAGATGCGTCGGTATTTGCCTTTTAGGAGACCCCTACGGAGTCCCTCGCCTTGCCTAATCCTTTACGCAACGGACGCTAAAACCGCGGCGTTTATCGCTATAGTCCAGGGCCATATAGTCGTGGTTGTAGTACAAGTACACGTTGTACGCGTTGCGGCTATCGCGCGCAGTAGAACTCCAGAAGTACGCGTAGTAGCCCGCGAGGTCGTAGCGCCCAGTGTAGATCCTGTAGCCGGCAGGCAACGCCGAGAACGAGAACGCATCCGTTCCATTGCCATGGTAGACGTCGTCGGTATACCACCCGGACGTGGACTTGAGAACCTTGCCGGGAGTCGTTTGTCCGCCAACGGCTGTAGACAAAGTGTTCCACTCGTTTTTAGTCGGCAGGTGCCAGCCCTCAGGACAAACGCCACGCACCGGGTAGGCCGTCGTGCAATGTTTGGCATATCCGCAGCCCTTGCCGTTCTCGCCCCATACGCCTGCACTATCTGTGGCAGCAGCCCATGTGTAAAGACGGCCGTACTTGGTACAGTTGGAAGCATTGTCTTTGTAGCAGTAGGAATTTGCCGCTTCGTAATTGAGGTTTTGGGCCATCCAGGTCTGCGTGCCGATGGTCACCGTCTTGTACGTCTGGCCGTCGCGGTCATCAATCAACTCTCCATACTCACAATTATCTTCTGTTTCCGTTTTACATCCAAATTCAAACCTAGACGAAGCATCATCCACACTACTGCTAGATTTTCCAGTCTTTTCGCTGGAACTAGATTGTTTCGCCTCGCTCGAGGAACTCGCTATGACACTCGAAGACAAGCTGTCATTGCGAGGACTTGAAGAGGACGAAGCAATTGAAGAGCTGGAGTTTTCTTCCTCCGGAATCCAGTCGCCGTCTACGCACATGTAGGCGTTCTTTTCGTCCTTCACGTAGGCAGTCGCACCCTCGCGATTGTCGGAACAAACCGGCAAGTCGTCAAATGTTTCGACGAGCTCGTCGGACTGGTCCGTATCCTTAGCAGAAGTACTGTCATCTACACAGGCGGCAAGCATCGCAGACAGGGCGAAAGCACCGATGAGTAATTTCTTGAAATTCATGGAACCCTCCAGTTTCTCTATTTACAACATCAATATAGCTCTTTGTGAAACATGGAGTGAAAGTCAGAATGACCGACGAATACAAAAAAAGGCCCTTCCGAAGAAGGAGCCTTTTTTGAAATCCGAAAAAAGATTACTTAGCGGCCGGAGCAGCGTCAGCAGCAGCCGGAGCAGCAGCAGCGACAACCGCTTCTTCAGCAGCTTCGATCTTAGCGGCACGGTTCTTCGTCGTAATCGTGAAGATAACCGTACGAGCCGGAGAAGCCAGTTCAACGCCTTCGAGCGGGAGCATCTTCGCGTAGAAAGTGGTACCTGCGTGGCAGTTGGAAATGTCGAGTGTCACGTTCGTCGGAATCTTTTCCGGAAGAGCGCTGAGCTTTACATAACGCGTAATCTGAGAGAAGAGACCGCCTTCGTTCTTCACGCCAACCGGAAGACCGTTGAGGATCACCGGAACGCGAACGGTAAGCGGAGCATTTTCTTCAATCTTGAGGAAGTCGATGTGATCGATCGTACCAGAAATGGAGTCCTTCTGATAGCTGTAGATGACGGCCGGATTGCCAGCCTTGCCATCAATTTCAAGATCAAGAAGGGTATAACGCTTGCCCGGAGCGAGAACTTTCGCGATATCACGGGCATCAACGGTAATACTTACTGCTTCCTGACCCTTACCATAATAGACCCCCGGAATCTGGCCAGCCTTGCGAAGGCGTGCCGTTGCGCGAGAAGAGCCCGATACTCTCGAGGTTGCTTTGAGCGTTGTAAGCTGCATTGTTGTTTCTCCATTTAGGTGAAAAAAATCCTATTGGGGTAGCTGGATTCGAACCAACGAATAGCAGAATCAAAATCTGCTGTCTTACCACTTGACGATACCCCAAAGGGTGGCGAAAAAATAGCAAAATTTTTCAAAAATACCAAGGTCAGAGCCAAATTAAGTTCAAAAACCTGTAAAGAAGTCCGTCACCGTCGCATAACGAGCCGTTTTCCCGAGCTTTTTCACCGCTTCTTCCGCGAGCGCCTTGGACGGGAACACGCCAAACACCGAAGCTCCGGAGCCCGACATCAAAGCGAAATCCGCCCCGTAATCCACAAAATCCTGCTTCATCTGCGCAATCAGCGGGAATTGAGGCAACACCGAATCTTCAAACTTGTTATAGGCTCCACCTTTAAAATCGTTCGGGTCGGAATTTTTGTATGCTTCCCAACGGGCATCACCCGAAGGGACACAACCTGCATAAGCGGCCTTCGTCGGAACGGCGCACTGCGGAGTCGCCACCAAAAGTGCGGATCCTTCGGGAAGTTTCAACGGTTCCATGTGGGTCAGAACTTCGCCGATACCTTCCGCCTTGGCAGATCCTCCCTGAACGAGGAAAGGGACGTCTGCGCCGAGCTTCGCACCGAGTTTCTCCAAATCTTCTGCAGAGGCGTTCAAATTCCAGAGCCTGTTCAGCAAACGAAGAGCCGCGGCAGCATCTGCGCTTCCACCGCCAAGTCCAGCGCCAAGAGGCATCTTCTTTTCCAAGTAAAAACTTACACCCTGTTTGACGTCATAAGCCTTTTGAAGCAAAAGGGCGGCTTTGTAGACAAGGTCCGATTCCACGGGATATTCCTGAGGCCAATTATAACGGAGAGAAATCTTTCCCGACAAATCGAGTTCACCCGAAAGCGTATCGCCCGCGTTAATCGTCTGGAAAAGCGTTCCCAAGTTGTGGTAGCCGTCCGGGCGTTTAGAAAGAATATCAAGGAAAAGGTTGATTTTTGCTGGGGCAAATTCTTGAAGCATGTTACTTCGCCTTTGGAAGGTAAACGGTATCATGAACGATGAGCGTATCGTGAACGATAACGGTATCGCGGACAAATTTGGTGATGGTCGTGTTGACGACGACCGAATCAACGCGCTGCGGACAGGGAGCAACCGTGACCGCAGAAGGGTTCAATCTATCTGCAGAGTTTGAACTTTCGACCGAGCTGGAACTTTCCACCGAACTCGAACTCGGAGCGGAACTGCTGGACGGAGCGTTCGAACTTGAGACGGGATGTACCGCTGAACCTGAAGCAGACTGCGCTGCTGAGCTCGAAAAGGCTTGCGCAACGGAAGAGAGCTTCCCTGCTTCGTATTTGTCGATGACTTCCTGCAAGGAATCCCTCGACGCGCGGAGTTCCTGCAGGCGCATCTTGTAGCGGGACTTTTTGACAGCGCGCCTTTCACGTCCGTAGCGCCATTGTAGGTCTTGAATTTCATTGTCGATATTCGCCAGTTCCTGGTACAGCGGACCTTCCTTTTCCGCCTTTACCCGCGGGCTGAAAAAGTCCGAAATCGTGTCCCAGATTCCCTTGCTATTCGAAGATTCTTCCGCAAAAGAGGCTGAAACGAGGAGCGCTAGCGCCGAAATCAACAAAAAAACTGTTCTAAAATTCATGTCTTAACAATAAAAATTTTTGAACCTTTTGCGCAAACCCGCAATTCTTTATTACATTTGAATGTACGCGGAAGTAGCTCAGTTGGTAGAGCGTCAGCTTCCCAAGCTGAATGTCGAGGGTTCGAGCCCCTTTTTCCGCTCTAAAGCAAAGGCCTCACGCATGTGAGGCTTTTGTCTTTGAAGGATGAAAGGATTGTTTACATCATGCCAGAAGAGCTGGGGCTCGTCGTCACGGAAGTTCCGTTCGAGAGCGAGCCTCCTTCCCCATAACCGAAGCTCTCTTCCGAGCCCAAGTTATAAGTCCTACCGGCGTAGTTCGAAGCCTGCGCCGAATAGAAGTAGATAATCTGGTACAAATTAACGAGCGAGAAACTTCATGTACGGAAGTTTGCCCGCAAGCTTTTCCACGTCATCCGCATGGGACATGAGGACAGCGCGAGCGTGCCAAGAACCATCGAGGAACTGGCCTCGCGGACCGTCGGCGAGTTCGAGAGGAATGACTTCCCCGCCCATCGTCAGGGTACGGTCCTGAGTGCTCGTCACAAGTTCTTCCGACGGATGTTCTTCAATCCAGGTGAGAATCTTGTCTGCCACATCGTGAGAAACACGGAAGCACGGCACGCCGATAGCGACGCAATTGCCGAAGAAGATTTCGGAATAGCTTTCCGCAATGATCGCACGAACACCCCAGCGTTTCAAAGCCTGCGGAGCATGTTCACGGCTCGAACCACAGCCAAAGTTACGGTTCGAAACGAGGACGGTGCCCTTCGCATACTTCGGGTCACGGAACGGATGAACCTTGCCCTGAGCTTCGAGGCCAGCGATATCGTCGGCAAAAGCGTTCTCTCCAAGGCCGTCGAACGTCACGCACTTGAGGAAGCGGGCCGGAATGATGCGGTCCGTGTCGATGTCGTTTCCGCGCAGAGGAATGCCGGAACCCTTCACAGTATCAATCACAGTCAACATAATCTTTGCGCTCCTTACTTGATGTACTTGCGAACGTCGGTCACTTTACCTTCGATGGCAGCGGCTGCCACCATGATCGGGCTCATGAGAATCGTACGGCCACTTGGGCTACCCTGACGGCCCTTGAAGTTTCGGTTACTCGAGCTTGCACTGACCTGACGGCCCTGAAGCTTATCCGGGTTCATAGCGAGGCAGAGAGAGCATCCCGCGTCGCGCCATTCGGCACCGGCGTCCGTAAAGATCTTGTCGAGGCCGAGGTCTTCGGCTTCCTTCTTGATCTTCTGGGAACCCGGAACGACCCACATCTTCACCGTCGGCGAAACGTGGTTGCCCTTCATGATTTCCGCTGCGGCAATCAAGTCCGGGAGACGGCCGTTTGTGCAGCTGCCGACGAATGCGATATCGATCGGAGTGCCGAGCATCTTGCCGCCTTCTTCCCAGCCCATGTATTCATAGGCTTCGCGAACAACCTTCTGTTCTGAGCCGGAGAATTCGCTGATCTTCGGCATATTTTCGTTCAACTGCATCGCCTGTGCCGGGGTGATGCCCCAGGTAACCATCGGTTCAAGCTTGTTGCAGTCGATTTCAATTTCGTCGTCAAACGTTGCGTCCGGATCGGAAGCGACAGACTTCCAGTAGGCGACCGCTTCGTCCCACTTGTCTGCCTTCGGAGCAAACGGCTTGCCTCGGAGGAAAGCGAAAGTCTTTTCGTCCGGGTTGCAGTAACCGACACGTGCGCCACCTTCGATGGCCATGTTGCAGACCGTCATACGGCCTTCCATGTCGAGGTTTTCAATCACCGGACCAGCGAATTCGTATGCGTAGCCAACGCCACCGTTCACACCGAGCTTTGCAATGTAAGCGAGAGCGATATCCTTTGCAGTCACGCCCGGCTGAAGCTTGCCGGTGAAGTTGATGCGACGGGTCTTGAGCGGGCTCATGGCGAGCGTCTGCGTAGCGAGGACGTCAGCCACCTGGCTTGTACCGATGCCGAAAGCCACAGCGCCGAATGCACCATGCGTTGCAGTGTGGGAGTCACCGCAAGCGACCGTCATACCCGGTTGGGTCACGCCTTCTTCCGGGCCAACGATGTGAATCACACCCTGTTCTCCAGCATCCGGTCCAAAGAAACGGACTCCGAAATCGCGAGTGTTCTTTTCGAGGTGTTCAAGCATTTCTTCCGAAATCGGATCCTTGAACGGACGAACACGAGCATCGGCCGTCGTCGGAATAATGTGGTCAACCGTCGCAAATGTACGTTCCGGATACTTGACCTTAAGGCCTTCTTCGCGAAGCATCGCAAAGGCCTGCGGACTTGTCACTTCATGGCAAAGATGAGTTCCGATGAACAGCTGATACTGTCCGCTCGGAAGTTTGCCCACGATGTGGCTTTCAAACACTTTTTGGTATAAATTTTTGCCCATAGAACACCTTCTCGTATGGATGTACGAAATGTTGCGCCTAATATAGCAAAAGTTTTACGGCTACTGTAAAAGAAATCTGCTACAGTAGACCCTACCGTCTAAGTTGTCGGAAAAACCCGACCAGTTTACAAGGTGCTTAAATACGAATTTGACCGCAGCACATGGGATGAGATATACAACTTGCCGTTGGATTCGCTTGCGTTTAAAATGCAAACGGATACTGGTTGGGTGGACATTACATACGATTATGATTCGTCCAAGGAATATCCGATGCAGTTCAACAAGGGAATGGAACTAAATGGCAAACTTTACACCATTAGCGGACATCGCGGCATGTGGCGCTATGATGGCCGCTGGAAAAGGATGGCGAGGATTCCAATCCCCAGCTGGGTTCAATGGGGTGATAAACATTTTACTAGATTATTGGACAGAGGCTTAAAAATGTCAGGATTGAACACATACGAAGTCAACGACGAATCTATCGTCAAACAAATTCAAAAAGATACGGCAAATGCGGCACAAGAACTTGTCGAAGCCGCAAAACTCCATTCCGGACATATCGTCGTCATCGGTTGCAGCACAAGCGAAACCCTCGGTGAACAAGTCGGCAGCCATTCCGTGCCAGAAGTCGGCAAGGCGATCCTCGCTGGACTTGAAAGCGTTTTCACACCCCTCGGCATTTACATCGCAGCCCAGTGTTGCGAACACTTGAACCGTGCAATCATCGTAGAACGAGCCGCGGTCCCGAACGCAGAAATTGTAAATGTCGTTCCACAGCCCAAAGCCGGCGGCTCTTTTGCTACGGCTTGCTATGCGGCCTTCCAATGCCCGGTTGCCCTCGAGCACATCAAGGCGGATGCCGGTCTCGATATCGGCGGAACGCTCATCGGTATGCATTTGAAGGAAGTCGCCGTCCCAGTCCGCTTAAAGCAGAACCGCATCGGCAAAGCTCTTTTGATTGCGGCCCGTACTCGTCCCAAGTTTATCGGCGGTGAACGCGCCCATTACGACGAAAGTTTAAAAGACGGCTTCCCAGCCTAAGCGTCTTTACATTTTTGTTGTATTTACAAAAACCTCTACAAATTTGTAGAGGTTTTCTTTTTTCTCTTGGCCGAATGCTTCACATTTTGCTGAGGTTGTCAAATTTTCGCAGCTTAGGCACAGAATTTGCATGTTTATTTTCAAATAAGGCGAGGTTACAAAAATGAATGCGGCAGAAATTTTAATCCGTTGTTTAGAGAATGAAGGTGTCCAGTATATATTCGGGATTCCCGGCGAAGAAACCCTGGAAATCATGGAGGCCATCAAGAACTCTTCAATCCAGTTTATAACGGTGCGCCATGAACAGGGTGCGGCTTTTATGGCCGATGTCTGCGGACGTTTGACCGGCAAGGCGGGTGTCTGCCTTTCGACCCTTGGACCGGGAGCCACCAATCTGGTGACAGGTGTCGCCGATGCCAATTCCGACGGCGCTCCCCTAGTGGCGATCACGGGCCAGGTCGGCACGGAGCGCATGCATTTGACAAGCCATCAGTACCTAGATCTCGTGAACATGTTTACGCCGATCACCAAAAAATCGAAACAGATCGTACGACCGGATACGGTAAACGAAATCGTTCGCATCGCTTTCAAGTACGCGGAAGCCGAAAAACCGGGCGCTTGCCACATTGACCTTCCCTGCAATATCGCAGCCCAGGAAGTCTCTAACGAGATTGCCCAGATTCCGCTGAAGCATCACCGTGAAAACCGTCGCATCGCAAGCAATGAAGCGATTCTCAAAGCGGCGGAGCTGATCCGTTCCGCAGAACGGCCCGTGATCCTCGCCGGGCATTCCGCCGTTCGAAATCAGGCCTCCAAGACTCTCGCAAAATTTGCCGAAAAAACAAAGATTCCTGTCATCAGCACGATGATGGCCAAAGGCATCATTCCTTGCAACAGTTCGTATTCCCTTTGGTGCATTGGCATTCCGCAAAAAGACTACCCCAACTATGCGATTGAAAAAGCGGACCTGGTGATTGCCGTGGGCTATGACATTGTGGAATACGCTCCTGTCAAATGGAATCCGAACGGCGATAAAAGAATCGTCCACATCGACGAAACCCCGAACCATGTGAACAAATTCTATCAGCCCGAAGAAGAAGTCATTGGGCACATCACGGAATCGCTGCTTGCCTTGGAAAAACTTTGCAAGAACCGTGAAGAGCCGGAATGGGCCTTTGACATTCGACAGAAGATGGTGAACGATCAGTCTATGTTCGACGATTGCGACAGTTTTCCGCCGAAGCCCCAAAAAGTTCTGCACGACATTCGACGCGTGATGGGTGAAGAAGACATCCTGATTTCGGACGTGGGCGCCCATAAAATGTGGATCGCCCGAGAATACCACTGTTACTATCCGAACACCTGCATTATTTCGAACGGTTTTGCAACGATGGGAATCGCCGTGCCGGGCGCTCTTGCCGCCAAACTTTTGAATCCGAACAAGAAAGTTCTTGCCGTGTCCGGGGACGGCGGATTTATGATGAACAGTCAAGAACTGGAAACCGCAAGACGTTACCACCTGCCGTTTGTCACGCTTATCTTTACCGATGCCAATTACGGACTCATCAAATGGAAGCAGGAAGAACGCTACGGCGAAAGCTATGCGATCGGATTTTCGAATCCGGACTTTGTGAAGTACGCGGAAAGCCTGTACTTGAAAGGCTACCGCATTGAAAAAACGGCAGACATTATCCCGACCTTGGAAGAAGCCTTTAGACAAGACGTGCCTTGTATCATCGAGTGTCCGATCGACTATGCGGCGAACATGGAACTTTCCGCCCATTTGAAGAACGATTTGCCGAAGGAGATGGCGGACGAATTTTGAAAAGCTAAATTTGCGGCAAATTTGAAATCGCGAGGATTTTCATGACCGCAGAAAAGTACACGAAATGGGTCGCCTGCTGGGGCAACGCCACCTCCATTACAGACCGCAAGGAAGCGACCTACGCGAAGGATCTGACGCTCCGCTACCCCATCGAAATCTGCTTTTCGGGTTCCCAGCTGCGCTTTCATTTTTCGAACTTGACAGGAACGGAGCCGGTTCAAATTTCAAAAGCCTTTGTCGCCAAAAAAACCTCGGCGGAATACAAGCCCGTTGCCATTACCTTTGGCGGTCGCACGGTCGGAGAGATTCCCGCTGGCAAAGAAATTTTGAGCGATGAAATTCCGTTCGCAGTTTCTGCGGGCGAAACCGTCGACGTGAGCCTCTACCTGCAAAACTTTACCCAGATGAATGCGGGAACGCTTGTCACGGGTCCGCTTTCCAAAGGCTCTTTCTGCTACGGTGATTTCGCCACGGCAAAGGACTTTCCGCAAGATCTTTCCCGCTCCACGAACTGGTTCTACTTTTTGAATACAGTCGACATTTGGACCGAAGAAAAGAACTTCGCCCTCGTCTGCTTTGGAGACTCCATTACGGCGCAGGACTGGCCCGACTATTTAAAGCTCCGAGTAAAACGCGAAGGCTTTGAAAACGTTTCGATTATTCGCCGCGCGGTCTGCGGCACAAGAATTCTCCGCGAGTACAGCTGTATTACTTATGCGGCATACGGTTTAAAGGGCGAAACGAGATTCCCGATCGAAATGGATACGGCCGGAGCCAAATCCGTTTTGATTCAACACGGCATCAACGATATCATTCACCCGGTCGGTGTGGACGTGAACCCGTTCCGTCCCATGAGCGACATGCCCACCGCGAAAGATTTAATCGAAGGCGTTAAAAAGTTCTACCTGCCACTCGCCCGAGAAAAGGGCTTAAAAGTTTGGAGCGGAACCTTGCTTCCGATTTTTGGATGGCGCACCTACAATGCAGAAAAAGACATGGTTCGCAACGAATTCAACGATTGGCTCCGTTCGAGCGACCTTTTTGACGGTTGCGTGGACTTCGACAAGGCTCTCCGCGATTCCCAAAAGCCAGAAAGCTTTGCCATCGGAATGGACTCGGGCGACCACCTGCACCCCAGCGCAAAAGCCTACGAACAAATGGCAGAAATCATTTCCGAGGATCTCTTGAAATAAAATAAGTGTATTTTATTTCTATGAGCATTCGGAATATCATATTCGATTATGGGAACGTCATCGCAAACATTTCTCAGGAGACGATTCAAAAAAACGTTTTCCGATTTGGGAATATCGAGCGAAACGCTTCTTTTGCACCATCAAAAAATCAAGCATTTGATGCATGATTTTATCGATGCCATTCGTCCATTAGACGATGTTCTTTATGATATCCAGGAATACTGCGAAAAAGGAACTTCCTTGAAAAAGATCAAGGATACGATTACCGTTTTACAGGGCGAAATTCCAGAAATCCGATTAAAAAACATCGTCCTTCTGAAAAAACAGTACAAAATCTATTTGCTCAGCAACATCAACGAAATCATTTGGTCGAACTGTGAAAAACGTTTTGCGGATCTCGGTTATCAAGTTGACGACCTTTTTGACGAGATTTTCCTTTCTTGCCGAATGGGAATTGCCAAGCCCGAAGAAAGCATCTTCCTAGACGACCGTGTAGACAACTGCGAAGCGGCCCAAAAGCTCGGAATCCAAGCTTCTTGGGTAAAGGCGAACGAAGTCGAACAGAACGCCGACTGCATTCTGCTCATTCAGAACGCGTAGCCCACCGTAAAGTGAAACCCAAAATCCTGCTTTTTAAACGTCGCCGGAGAGCGGTGGTAGCTTGTATCGTCCGCATACTTGATTTCCGTTAGCCAATCCGGGCTCACCGCAAAGCGTCTAAAAAAAAGCGACGGCATCAAAAAAAAGTGCTCTCCCATCAGCGAATAACCCAAGCCGACTTCCCACGAAAGCGCAAATTCCTTTTCATCTAATTTCAATTCACTCGCATACGAAGAGGCTTTGCGCGTCGCATAGACACTTCCAAGCATCGGAATCGCTTTCGCTTCCACAAACACCGCCATCTTACGCGTATAAGCTTCGCTCACCTTTCCGTCTACACCAATCGTCTTCGTCTTTCCAAAGCCACGATACGGCATCACATAGAACTTCAACGCGATCGGCAGATCCACCGCATAAAGAGAGCCCTTCGTTCCGTCACAGCTTGATTCATGAATATCGGTGCTATAGTAATAATCGAACATGACTTGCGCCGCAAACCTCGGATGGAATAGGTTTTCGTAACCCATGCCAATCGCTTCGCCATAAAGATTCCAACTGGCAAAAACAAAATGCGTGTTCATCAAAACAGGTTCTTCCTTTACAGTCTCCTGCTTAGAAGGAATCGGCTTATGAGGTTCATCCACATAGACCGTATCGACAGCGGCAAAACTGGAAACGGCAAAAATCAAAGCACAACAAAGCCACAAAGGTTTCATTCTTCCTCCTTAAAAACCCAGCTGAATTTCAAAACGGATAAACAGATCTTCGGCAAAGCCATTCACAAGGGCAAAACTCACATCTTCGGACTTGAACAAGCCCGGCAGCGAATGATACCAGTACTGATAACCGACCGATAAACAGAATTCATAAACGAATCCGCTTGCGCCAAGCGCATAGCCGAATCCCGCAGAAGCGCCGATACTCGGCCTAAAGTGTCCGCTGTAATCCCCCGTTTCAGAATCCTCGATCGGCGCTTCGTACGACGCAAAAAAAGCCGGATGGATCATCGCCTGCACAAATAAGGAAGTCGCCCACGCTGGAGTATTTCGTGAAAAGGATTTTTTCGAAGTCCCTAGCCAAAGCGTTCCGATATACTGGCGATATCCCGCGCTAAAACTCGTAATGGTTCGGAAGCCTTCCCATTCTTTATCGTCCATGAATTCCACATCGCCAAAAATGTTCATGGATGCAAAATTAAAGATCAAAGACCCCCGATAAAGATTTTCAAACCCCAATCCAAAATCCAGCATCAAATAATGCAAAACGGGCGTTACCAATAAATTCCCGACCATCATCGGAGAAAGGTAAACGATCGTCGCAGGAGGCGGAAGCGTAAAAGCCGTATCCTTCGCCTCTTCAGGCTGTGCAGGGGATAACTTTTTTTCGGAAATCGGCAGGTAAAGCGTATCCGGACGATGCATCACATAGACCGTATCCGTCACATGCTTTTGCACGTACACGGTGTCCACCGCCCAAGAAGCCGAAGTCAAAAGGAGCGCAAAAAACAGAACATTCCAAGCTCGGATTTTCATTAGAACGCCCCCATTCCCAGGTTCAATCGAAGTTCAAGCTGAAGATCGTCCGTCATATACAGCATCGAATCGTCTAAAATAGCATACTGGAAATCTTCCACGAAATTGTAAGCCAGTCCGAATTCAATACCGAGATTGACACTTCCCCGAGTTGTCCAGCCCTTGCGAATTGCGAGCTGTAACCCGCGATACGTGGCATCGTCCGAGCCATAAAACTCATTTTGTTCGCCGTAGTAATTGTACGCCTCATGCGCATAGTCCGCATGGCGTTGCACATATTGCGCTTCCAAGTTCCAGTAGCCGGCAAACTTTTTTTCTGTCGTGTAATAGCGGTACGCAAGTCCAACCGTAAACTGGTAAACGGATCCCGAATAATCGTCCGAATCAAAGCTGCTGACGAATTTTGAATTCGATGAAATTTTCAAAAAAGAAGCCGGAACCATCAGAGAATGACGCCTGCCCAAAGCGAATTCCACCTGAGCCACAAGAATCGGGCTTTCACATACCGCCGTAGCCAAAAGGCTTCCCAAATCATAATGCAGGTACACCGTATGCAGTGAAGCGCTCGTTGAAGAAGAGCTTCCTTCCTTTGAGATGTCTTCTGCGGGATCGTAATAAACCGTATCGATTTTCTGCGGGACGTCGATATACACCGTATCCCGTTTAACGACATCGATGTAAACCGTATCGCCTTCCGCAGCCCAAGCCGAAATGGCAAAAAATAGACAGAACCATACCCATTTCATAATTCATAGGCTCATTTTTAGTGCAAATTCACCTTGGCAGTCAGCATCAGGGTCGAACCGCTCATGACACGGACAATGTACGCGCCGCGGGCGTTCACCATTTCATTCAGCGAAAGCACCGTCGAAGAGGTATAGCTCTTGCTGAAGACGCGGTTACCCTTGAGGTCGAACAAGGCGACGTTCACACGGGCATTGTTCACCGTCAAATTCAGGTTCGAGCCTTCGAGAGTGGCGAGCTTGCTGAACTGCACCGTCGGTTCCTGCTGCGGAACGGACTTCACAGCGGCAGTAGATTCCGAGGTTCCCATATCCCAATCGCTCGGGACACGGACTGCAATGCCGCGGCCTGCGGTACTCATGTAGACGACACCGTAAGTGTTCATGTCGCCCATCACAAATTCACCATTAGCAAGTCCTCCGTATTCATGAGCGTCATCGTTCACACGAGTCCAAGTTGCACCCCGATCATCGCTCACGAAAACGCCCAGAACATCATCCACCTTGCCGAAGGCGTAAATCGCCGGATAACCTTTACCCGTCTTTGAAATGCCGTAGCCGACCGCTTCGCAGTAGCCCATGCCGTTTGCATCCGTCCAAGTGGCACCGCCATCCGTCGAATGTTTCAAAGAACCGTTCTTCGGATTGCCGTTATCATCGCGCACAGCCACCGGGAGCCACAAGTCGCCTTCATAACCCGGAATCGAACGGAACTTCTTGTCGTTGCTCGTACCCGGTTCGCTTACCTTGGCAAAGCTTGCGCCCTTGTCAGTACTCTTATAGAAAACACCCGTCGTGCGGTTGTAAGCGTAGAACACATTCGCATTCTTTGCATCGCCCACCACAAAGGAATTGTTATCGATGCCAGAAACCTTATTCCAAGCGGAATTTGCCTTACGATAAACCGCAGCGTCCGAATTACCCGGCACCCAAAGCGTCACAGCACCATCCGCAGAAATGGCGACCGTGCCACCCTTCAGCGTTTCATCGAGGCTTACATAGGTTTCCACGGTCCAAGTCTTACCGCTGTCCGTCGAGAACTGCACCGGATCGATAGGAATCGTGTTATAAGTGTCCTTGTAAGCACGAGCATCCGTCACCTTCACAAGCGTTCCGGAAACAGGTGCATAGGCAAGTCCCCAGGTAGAGCCCAAGGAAACATACTTACCGCTCACGCTCGTCAAATGACGATGGCTCGGATACTTCGCAATATCATCATGTCTAAAGCCATCATAGTCCGCCGTCACAGAGATAAGCGGTCCATTCGGAATGCTTGCCACTTCGTAAGGAACCGTTTCTTCAATCCCATGGGCCGAGAACTTCCAGACCTGTCCCTGGACAGCCTCATCACTGGAGTAGTAGTAGTTTGTCGTAGTATCGTAGGTTCCAGCCGGGATTACCGTGTAATCGGTCAAATTCTCGGTACGGAAAATGCCGTTACCCGAGCTCACAAAGACGCGGTCATGATTGAACGGGTCAATCGCCACGCTGCCGGACCAGTGAATAGAACCGTTGTGCATCCAACCGACGCCGTTTGCATCCATCTGCTGGGTCGTCGGATAGTAGCCGCCTTCCATCCAGTAGTACTTGAAGCTTGCCACCCAAGTTTTACCGCCATCGGTCGTGTGGTAAATGTTCGTACCCCACTGATCGCTCCAGGTTCCGCTCGTGTCGCTTGTAGCCGTATACCAAAACTGCGGACCGCGATAACCTTCCGTCGTCACGACCATTTCATCGGAATTGTTCGGGTTGATCGCAATGCCACCATACGGGGCGATATAGGGATAACTGGATTCGCAATCACTGCCGCCAGCCGATTCGCATTCCGCCATCGCCTGCACGTCTACATTGTCGTACTTGGCGTCGCCCCCTTCATCAATAAAGTTTTCTGGCGAGACATCGGACCAAGTTGCCGCAGAGACATCATACTGCAAAACGGCACCGCGACCGAAGCCATCATAGATCATGCCCCAGTCTTCGTCCCACATCATGGAGTGCGGACCTGCGCCGTCGGCAAAGGTCACCGTCAACTTTTTACCATCCGAAGAAACGACCGCACGCTGCGGCATCAAGCGCACAAGGCTTCCGCCAGACGTACTGCGGAGCGAATCCGGAATCGGCAAAGCCTTCCACGTGGTACCGCCATCCGTCGAAGTAAAGACATTTTCAAAAGTGCCGTTCGACTTCGAACCATCACGCAGGAAGCCGGCATAAAGCACCTTGGAAGACCCCGGCGCATACTGCACAAAGCTAAAGCCCGAACCGTTCCAGGTCGTATCGCTGCCAGCCGCCTTGGTCCAAGCGTCAACATGGCTCCAAGAGGCACCGTTGTTCGTCGACTTCCAAAGACCCGAACGACGAGAACCGTAGAACAAATTATCCGGATCGTTTTCGTCAATCGCCAAGGCTTCACCGTTGCCACGTCCCATGCCGTTACCGTGCACGCCAAAGAACTTTACGACATCGCCCTTTTCACCGGTTTCATCCCACGTATAAAGGATTTCCCAGTTTTTACCATAATCCGAAGAACGGAGGAACGCGCTGCGGCCGTTGCTGAAATAGCTCGTACCCGTCATCAAATAAACGACGCCTTCCGTTTTCGGGTCAACGCCCATCGCTTCAACGCCCAAAAGACCGAGTTCCGAAAAATCGACCCAGTCCATCATCGATTCCCAATGGGCGGTCGATTCATTCCAACGGTATGCGCCACCCACGTCGGTACGCGCATAAAAAACATTCTTTTCAATCTTGGAAGCGAGCACAGCAGACACAAAGCCGCCACCGCCCATGCTCACATTACTCCATTTGTAATCCGCATCTGCAGCAAAAGAAGTAGATGCCACACAAGTTCCCAGCGTAAAAGCCGCTATGGACTTCCCGATCTTCATCATAACACACCACCTATTTATTTTAGGGTACCCGAACTAAATTTATACCTTTTTGTTCCAAATATTTTTAGATTTGACGAATTAAATGTCAAAAAAAACACGTAAAATTTTTCATTTTACGCAAAAATGTGAGAAATCCACCCTATTTTTTGTCTATTTTATAGCTACTTATGCAGATTACAAACGCTTCTCAACTTTGCGGGGTTTTTCCCGCCCTCTTTACGCCCCTTAAGGACGACGATCCCAAGAACCTTCATAATTCGATCGATTATGAAAAAATGAAAAAGATGATCGACGACCTGATCAACGCGGGCGTTTCCGGCATTCTCCCTGTCGGCACCACTGGTCAGAGTGCAACGGTTACCCACAAGCAGCATTTGGACATCATCAAGTTCACGCTCGACTACGTGGACGGTCGCGTTCCGGTCATTGCCGGCGCCGGCTCCAACTGCACCCGTGAATCTGTCGAAATGATTCAGGAAGTGGAAAAGATCGCCGAAGTCCCTGTCCTCTGCGTCACGGGCTATTACAATAACCCGTCCCAGGAAGGCATCGAAAAGCATTTCAAGACCTTAAGCTCCGAAACCGGCGCGAAGATCATCATTTACAACGTCCCGGGCCGTACCGCAAGCTACGTCCATCCGGACACCTTGATTTCCCTCTCCGAAGACAAAAACATCATCGGCCTCAAGCAGGCTGTGGATTTCCGCATCGGCGAAAAGTATCATGAAGACACCGTCCGTGTGATCAAGGAAACCAAGAACAACGACTTTTCCGTTCTTTCCGGCGAAGACGGATTCTTCATCGACATGCTCGAACTCGGCGGCACGGGCCTTGTGAGTGCAACGGCGAACATTCCGGAAGCCGCAAAGATCTTTGTCGACCTTTACAACGCATTCCAGAAGGGTGAAGCCCAGAAGTGCGACGACCTGCAGGATGCTGCCCGCGATTTCGTCGAAGCCACGTTCTGCCGCAAGAACCCGATTCCTCTTGGAACGATGTTCAACAGCCCGCTATTCCAGCCGATGAGCAGCGTCCGCGACACGGCTCGGGGTGACGAAGCAGAAGCTCGCATCATGAAGCTCATCCGCGAAAAGGCACCTTCCCTTCTCAAGTATCACGCGTAAGGAGTTTACCATGGCAGAAAAGACTGTGACTGACGAAATTTTTGAAAACCTGAAAAATTACGGTTTCTTGCCAGTTCCTGTTCAGGAAATCAATTCGGACGCAGAAACCTGCCGCTATTTCGGAGGCAATTTCCAGGAATTTGTCGAAGTCGCCAAGGCTCTCGGTTCCAAGTGCGTTTTCGTGGAAACGCTCTATCTGGAAGACGAAGAATTCTACTACAACTCGGGCATCGACGAAGAAGAAGATGACTTGAGCGGCGAAGAAGACGGCGAAGTCGTGGAAGACGATTCCGAAGAAGGCAAGGAAGCTCCGATCTGGCTCGACCCGGAAGATCTCGACGGCATGGACCTCGCTCTTCTGAAGCCGGAACTTGACAATTACAACGAACGCATCGGTGACGAATGCGGCGTGCGCTTGACCCTCCCCGGTCCGGACCATCTCCAGGTGGAAATCTACACCGAATGGTATGATGAATTCGCTTCCCTCGTGGAAGAAGCTTCGGAAGAAATCGAACTCGACCCGAAGGCTGCTCTGAAGAAGATGCAGGAAGCCTACGCGGACGAAGACGAAAAGTAATCCGTTTTCAAAGCTTAAAAAGGAACCCGCCGGCATAGCCGGCGGTTCTTCTTTTACGGGCGTAGCCCTAGGATACTAGCCACGCGTCACGTCGCGTTGGTCAATCTGCCACCCGCGTAAGGTCCTTACTGGCCGCCCGTAAACGGGCTACATCTTGCCGAGCATGGTCAGCTGTTCTCCGTACTTGTCCTCCTCCAACTGATTTTTGATATACGTGGCAATCTTGCTCGCACTCTTGCCGGCCGTGTCTACGTAATACCCTCGGCACCAAAATTCCCTATTCC
>NZ_JALFIA010000082.1:0-57801 GCF_022776125.1 Hallerella sp.
TACGACCAATTCCCGATATCCACCGATTTGCAAAGCTTCCAATTCTGCAGGGACCTTCCCCATCTCCGGGAACTTTTCCAAGTTTTCACATTCGGTCTTGATCTTTGCAAATATCTGCCGAGCATTTTGCAGACTGTTCTCTGCAATGTACAAGACAATCCCTCTTAAATCTGCTGCGGCGGATTCTGTCCATTCTACAGCGAACTTTTTACTTGGCATCCAGTTCCTTCTCCAAAGAAGCAAAGAGATCTTTTTGACGGATGATTTTGCCTTTCGCAACTTCGCCTTCGCTTTGCGCAAACAGCTTAAAAAGCTTTAAACCGTCTTGCATCGACTGGTAAGTGTCAATGTCCAAAAGGACTCCCCTCGCCTCGCCATTTTGCGTCACAATATAAGGAGATCGCGTCTCACAGACATGATCCAAGACCTTTGCCGCATTGGCCTTGACATACGAGATAGGTTTAATGTTTTTTAATTCCGACATACATCCTCGCACTGGACTGAATTCAATACTAAATATAGTCTTTTCAAAACCGGATACAAAAAAAGGACCGCCTTTTTCAAGGCAGTCCTTTTTCAAAGCTAAGGTTTGCTTCGTGCCTACGGCACTCGCAATGACACTGAGCGGATTAGTCCTTACCGTAGACCTTTTCAGCGTAGGTAGCCGTAGCCATCAGGTATTCGCGGTTCATCTTAGCGATGTAATCCACGGTAATACCCTTCGGACAAGCCGCCTGGCATTCGTAAAGGTTCGTGCAGTTGCCGAAGCCTTCCTTGTCCATCTGGGCGACCATCGCGAGAACGCGCTTCTTCGCTTCGACCTTGCCCTGCGGCAAGAAGCTCAGGTGAGAAACCTTGGCAGAAACGAAGAGCATTGCGGAAGAGTTCTTACAGGCAGCGACGCAAGCACCGCAACCAATGCAAGCCGCAGCGTCGAACGCACGGTCAGCCTGATCCTTCGGAACCGGAATAGAAGCGGCTTCCGGAGCGGCACCCGTATTCACGCTGACAAAGCCGCCAGCCTGAATAATACGGTCGAATGCACCACGGTTCACCACGCAGTCCTTGATGACCGGGAATGCCGAAGCACGCCACGGTTCGATCACGATCGTATCGCCATCCTTGAACTTGCGCATGTGAAGCTGGCAAGTGGTAATGCCATGGTCAGGACCATGCGGCATACCGTTGATCACGAGAGAGCACATACCGCAAATACCTTCACGGCAGTCGTGGTCAAAAGCAAAGCCTTCCTTGCCCTGCTTCATTTCGCGATCGTTGACGATATCGAGCATTTCGAGGAAAGACATATCCGGGGAAATGCCGTCGATTTTTACAGTTTCAAATTGACCTTTGGTCTTGGCATTCGGCTGACGCCAGATTTTCAAAGTCAGATGCATATTTCCGCTCATTATTTGTAACTCCGGGTCACGAGGTGAACATTATCGAATGTGAGAGGTTCCTTGGAGAGTTCCGGCGCCTGTCCGTCACCCTTGTATTCCCAAGCACCGACATAGCAGAAGTTTTCGTCGTCGCGCATCGCTTCGCCTTCTGCAGTCTGATGTTCTTCACGGAAATGACCACCGCAGGATTCTTCACGGTGCAAAGCGTCGCGTGCGAGGAGTTCCGCGAATTCGAGGAAGTCTGCCACGTGGTTTGCATTTTCGAGATTCTGGTTGAAGTCACCTTCGCTACCGAGCACGTTCGCATTGTTCCAGAATTCGTCACGGATTTCCGGAATGCGTTCGAGAGCCTTTTCAAGACCTGCCTTGTTACGGCCCATGCCGACGTAATCCCACATCACCTGACCGAGTTCACGGTGAATGTCGGAAACGTTGCGCTTACCGTGAATATTCAAGATCTTGTTCAAGCGTTCCATCGTCTGAGCTTCCGCAGCCTTGAACGCCGGATCCGAAGCAGAAACCTTTTCAAGCTTCGTGCCTGCGAAGTAACCGCCGATGGTGTACGGAATCACGAAGTAACCATCGGAAAGGCCCTGCATCAAAGCAGAAGCGCCAAGACGGTTAGCACCGTGGTCAGAGAAGTTCGCTTCACCGAGAACGAAGCAGCCCGGGATCGTGCTCATCAAGTTGTAGTCTACCCAGAGACCACCCATGGTATAGTGGCTAGCCGGGTAAATGCGCATCGGAACCTTGTACGGGTCTTCGTCGGTAATCTTTTCATACATCTGGAAGAGGTTACCATACTTGGCAGAAACGCCCGACACGCCCATGCGCTTAATTGCATCGGCAAAGTCGAGGTAAACGGCACGCTTCGTTGCACCCACACCCATGCCTTGGTCGCAGACCATCTTTGCATTGCGGGAAGCCACGTCACGCGGCACCAAGTTACCAAAGGACGGATAACGTTCTTCGAGGTAGTAGTAACGTTCGTCTTCCGGAATTTCGTTAGCCGGGCGGGTATCGCCGACCTTTTTCGGAACCCAAATACGACCGTCGTTACGGAGAGATTCACTCATCAACGTGAGTTTCGACTGGTGATCGCCGGTAACCGGAATGCAAGTCGGGTGAATCTGCGTGTAGCACGGGTTTGCAAAGAGCGCACCCTTCTTATAAGCCTGCCAAGCCGGGCTCACGTTACAGCCCTTTGCGTTGGTAGAAAGGTAGAAGACGTTGCCGTAGCCACCCGTTGCAAGGCAGACTGCGTCAGCTTCATAGCTTTCAAGAGCACCGGTAATGAGGTTACGCACCACGATACCGCGAGCCTTACCGTCAATGACGACGAGGTCCTGCATATCGCGACGCGGGAACAGCTTCACAGAGCCCTTAGCGACCTGGCTCATCATCGCCTGGTAAGCACCGAGAAGGAGCTGCTGACCGGTCTGGCCACGTGCATAGAACGTACGGGAAACCTGAGTACCACCGAAGGAACGGTTAGCAAGAAGTCCACCGTAGTCACGGCCGAACGGAACGCCCTGAGCCACGCACTGGTCAATAATCAAATTCGAGTTTTCAGCGAGACGATGCACGTTCGCTTCACGTGCGCGGAAGTCACCGCCCTTCACGGTATCGTAGAAGAGACGATAAACGGAGTCGCCGTCGTTCGTATAGTTCTTGGCTGCGTTGATACCGCCCTGTGCTGCAATGGAGTGTGCACGACGTGGCGAGTCTTGATAGCAGAACGCAAGAACGTTGTAGCCAAGTTCACCGAGAGAGGCAGCGGCACTTGCACCGGCAAGACCCGTACCGACGACGATGACCTTGAATTTACGCTTGTTGGTCGGGTTCACGAGTTTGAGTTCAAACTTGTGACGCGTCCATTTTTCGGAGATAGAACCACCAGGAATATGGGCATCCAGAATCATATTAGCGAGCTCCTTCCTTGTTCATGACGTAGGAATACTGGAAACCATCTTCAAGCTTCACGGCGGAAGTCTTCTTGGATTCCTTTTCCTGCATCTGCTGTTGCTTCTGAACTTCAAGCTTCTGCTGGTAGACTTCGCTACGAGCCACTTCACGCATCTTCTTGACTTCATCGGTGTTAGCGATGTAGCAAGAGAAAGCGGCTTCGAAAGCGAAACCGAGCGCCACGATTACGCTGTAGACAACGCCTGCGAGGTCGATAATCGGAGTCCACTTCTGGTGAGCGACACCCATCGTCTGGAATGCAGAAGAAATCGCGTGGAACAAGTGCATGCCGATAACGAACATGCTGATCAAATAGAAGACGGTCCAGAACGGACTTGCGAACATGTCGATCGTCGTGAGCCACATGTCACGAATGATCATGCCTTTTTCATTTTCGTACAGGTAGTGAACGCCGAACTTGAGAACCATCAAATGCTGGATCACGAAGCCGAGAACGAAAATGCCGGACCAAATCATGGTGAAGCTTGCAAAAGTCTTGTGACCCTTGCGAGCGTTCACTTCATAAGCTTCAGGACCGCGAGCCTTGCGGTTTTCAATCTTCAGCTTAATAGCGAGGCCGACGTGAATGATGAACAGAGCCACAAGTCCGAGTTCGATGAAATAAATCATCGGCTTCATTCCCGTGAGCAACTGCGTGTAAGCGTTGTAGTGGGCCTGCGCGACAGATTGGTCCAAGTTGATAAGTTGCAAGTTACCAACCATGTGTCCAAAGATGAACAGCGCAAGGCATGCACCGCTAGCACCCATGATCTGCTTCTTACCGATAGAAGAAGTCAGATACTTGATTATCCATTGCATGTGGTTTTGTCTCCTTAAGTGTGAATATTAGCCGAGAACGGTGCAAGCCTTGTTGGAAGCCGCTTCGTACTCATAAAGATCTTCTTTCTTGAACCAGAAAGCCACTTCGCGTTCGGCGCTTGCCGGGCTATCGGAACTGTGGACGACATTTTCGGTCATCGACGGGGCAAAGTCGTAACGGAGCGTACCCGGTTCAGCCTTGGCCGGATTGGTAGCGCCGTTGATTGCGCGGACAGCCGCAATTGCGTTTTCACCAGCGAGAGCGATCATGACCGAAGGTCCCTTGGTCATGTACGCTTCGAGTTCCGGAAAGAACGGCTTGTTCACGTGTTCTGCATAAAAACCGCGGGCTTCTTCAGAAGTCATCTGGTGCAACTTGAGACCGACAACCGAGAGACGAGCGCTCGTGTAGCGATCCAAAATGCGACCGATAAGACCTGACTTCACGCCATTCGGCTTGATCATAGCAAATGTCATTTCCATAATATTATACCGCCTTGAAAGGTTGTCCAAATATAATTATTTCGTCTTTTATTCCTGCTCGGAAATCTTCCGATTCAATTCTTCCGACAGTTTTCCGCCGCTTTGGATGTCTTTAATAAGCCATTCCACCGACTCACGGAGGTCACTTTTCGGGTATTTTTCCATAAATTGAGTCAAAACAGCGAGAGCAGCGGTGTCCTTCTTCAAATTTTCACGCAGCTGGAAGCCACGGGCGAACATCGCCTTTTCCGCGAACGGAGATTCGGGCCACATCGAGAGGAAGGCCGCATATTCCTTTTCGGATTCCGCAAATTTTCCGCGTTCCGCATCGAGCTTCGCAAGTTCGAGGATCGAACGGGCATACAAGGAGTCTTCTTCATCGACCGAAAGATCCTTGATGCGTTCCCACGTGAGCCATGCACCAGAAAGGTTCCTGTTCGCATACATGGAATCCGCACGAGCTTGCAAATCCTCTGTCGAGAAGAGGTCTTCTCGCGGCAGGTAAAACTTGTCGATGACCGAAACCGGATGCTTCTTGAAGGCTTCCCTTCTAAAGCGTTCAAACCAGCTGCGGGCAAAGCCTGCCGCCGCACCCTTATAAACGAGTACCTTGATTGAATCCAAGTTTTCCGTTTTCGGAAGCTTATCCTGTTCACGGTAATATTCGTACAGGAAAGCCTTGTCCGGTGTCTGAGCAAAAACGCCCATGTCGCCGGAGACCTGTTCCAGAGTCGCATTCGGGAAGATTGCCGCGCCATACTTTGCAAAAACTGTCTTCAAAGAATCTTCCGGAGTAAAGAAGCCATTCTTCGCAAGCGAGTCAGAGAAAGCCTTTCGGTAGAAAGACATCTTGGCCATGAGCTGCAACTTGTTGAAGAGATCCGTCTTGTCGAGACCTGCGTCACGGGCTGCCAAGGCTTTGAGCTTCCACGTCGAAATCATCTGTACGCGGCGACGGCGCGGATACTGCGGACGAAGACGCTCCGGAAGTTCCAGATACAAGCCTCGCACATCCTTTTCGGTAACGAACGGCTTGCCGTCGATTGTCGCAAGCACATAGTTCGAATCCAGCGGGAGATCCTTACCGCCCGAAATTTTGCTTTCGATTTCCAAGGTAACGCTGTCGAGAGGCGCGCCATTGAATTCCGCGGCATGTGCGTCGTAATACTTTTGCACTTCCGGATATCGGATCGGTTCCAAGCGATACTTGTAACGCGCCTGTAACAGGCTGTCGCCACTATGCCCCGCCATCAGGTTCTTGAATTCCATCACGAAGCGTTCCGCAATGACCGAGTCGCGGCCTTCTTCCGGCAAAACGTCCGGTGCGCGGCGCAGCAGAACCTTCAAGGCGACAGAAGTCGACGGCCCTTGGATGAGGCGAACTTCACCGACCGCCAAGGAATCCTTGCCAAAGAGAATTTCACGGACGGAATCTACGGCCATAACCCCTTCACGCGAATTCGAAAGAAGGGTTTCTTGCTTCAAGCCTTGGATATCCGCAAGTGGAACCTTACGAGAATCCAAGTCCGCAAAAGCTTTGTTCACAAGAGCCGTATCAGCGGATACCACGTAGGCAAGTTCCACCTTGGAAATCGTCTGGGCATCGAGAAGTCTTTTGGTATAGCCTTGGAGCGTTCCAGAGTTTTCCTTCAGATACAGCTGCTTCGCCACATTTTCGCGACAATCGCTCAGACGATTGCAAGAATCCTTGGCGAACAAAGCCTTATTCTTGTCAAAATATTCCTGCAGAGCCGCATCCGTATGGCAAAGGTTCTGGGAGACGTAGAATTCGTCAAAGGCACGCATCAAGAAGCGATCCTGCAAATTCACCATCGTCTGCTGGATGTTCGGGTTTTCTTCCCCCACAAGCTTCTTCGCTTCTTGGTAGATCATGCGGGCTTCGATGATATTTTCAAGAGCCGCCTTTTCCTGACCCGGTTCCGCAAAAGAACGGGAAGCACGCTTCAAAAAATCCACATCGGACTGGTAAATTTTTTCCGCACCCACCTGAGCGACAATCTTGTCCGCAGGCTTGGACTGGCATCCAAACAACGCGCAAAGGCTCAACGCAGAGCCGACAGACGCAAGTATTCTAAACGTTTTCATCAAAGAAAAACTCCAAAAGGTCTAACAAATTAATTCAGGGAAGCAAGGGCTTCTTCCAAGGTCCTGTGGATTTCCAACAGCTGGTCCGCACCGATGATTTCGATGATTTCCAGAACGTTTTCGTTCACGTTCGCCACTTTGAAAACGCCGCCAACGCCTTTCACCTTCTTGTTTACAAAAAGGAGTGCGCCAAGACCCGTACTGTTGATGTAGCGCAAACGGGAAAAATCCGCGACAAGAGTCGTCACTTCACCGTCCAAGAGTTCGACGATCCGATTGGACGTCGCCTCGGCATTGGTGGAATCCAAATCGCCGACGAAGCGCAACAGGCGCGCCTTAGGACAATTTTCAATGGTTTCAATGCTCAAGAGTTCTGGATTTTCACTCATTTTCCCTCGCGTATCCTGACAATGTCGACTTCCACGCGGCGCGGTTCTACGCGGTAACGCATTTCAGACGACAGTTTTTTTACAAGTACAATTCCGCGGCCTCTTACCGAGTCCGGGTTCATTTTGGGATGTTCATACTTTTCAATCAAAGCCTTTTGAGCTTCATCGGAAAGTTCTTCACACTGGTTCGCCACCGTCAAATTGATTTTCAACTTGTCGAATTTCATCTTTAGTTCAAAGACGCCATCAACCGGCTTACCATGTTCAATTGCGTTATTCGCCAGTTCATCGACAATCGATTCCATGATGAAGGCGTCTTTTTTCCCGTAGCCCTTGCTACGCAAAATTCCCTCGATTAAACGGCGAGTCGGCGGAACGACTGAAGTATTTGCGGGCAAAACCAAATTCACTTCTCGCGAAG
Source organism: Hallerella sp. (assembly GCF_022776125.1). Classification (NCBI taxonomy): domain Bacteria; kingdom Pseudomonadati; phylum Fibrobacterota; class Fibrobacteria; order Fibrobacterales; family Fibrobacteraceae; genus Hallerella; species Hallerella sp. The sequence continues at coordinate 7,584 of NZ_JALFIA010000082.1, forward strand.
CGCCTTTGTATTCCCAACGAAAATGGTCCACGTATGCCTGCAGATTGCGGAATGCCGGAATCACTAGGTCCACGCCCATGAGCTTGAGCTTTTCGGCAAGGCGCGCATGAGCGGCAAAAACGGAAATGCTCCCTAAACGCGCAACGACCCGGGACCGCAGTCCCATAATCGCTCCGACAGCAGGCGAGCTTAAAAAGTTGACTTCGGAAAGGTCCACAGCCCAGTGCAGGGCGCCTTTCCCATAGTATTCGTCCACTAGAGCGGTAATTTGCGGAATTTCATTCAATCCGATATCACCGCTCAGTTTGAGCAGCGTGACTTCGGGCTCTTCGGCTAAGGGCTTTACAACAACTTGATTCATGCGACGGGGATTTCCCTTTTGGCAACCGGTTGATGGTCAGCGCCCAAAACGACAATCGAAATCGTCGTCGGTTCTGCCGAAATTTCAAGCGAAAAACAAGAATCCTTCCACGCAGAGAGTTCCTGTTCAAACAATTGTTCAGTTTCCTTTTCCACACAAGCTAACGCCGCTTCAGAGACGTCCAAAGCGGACGCATAGTCCTCGACGGATTTTTTCAGAGTCGGGAAAAAATCCTCATCGGCAGAAACAGCTAGGTGAATGGTTCGAATACCTTCCATACACCCCCAATATATATAGTTTTCTAGTTATATTGCAATATGTGAAACGGTTAAAGCCCGCTGTCGCCATTGGCATTTTCGCCATATTCGTAGGTTGCCTTGTGGCTTTAGCCTGGTTTGGACGCTATTATCTTAGTCTATATCTGAACACTTCCCACACCTACGGGGTCGTCCAAGTCCACTTCCAAGGGCATTCTTCGGGCGGTCTTTTGGACCACCGGTGGAATTCTATCCGGGTAGAAGGCCCTGGTTTTGACGTTGCTGTGCAAAAACCGCAGGTCAAAGCCCATATTATGCTTTCGCCCACAGAAGACTTTATCCATGTCGATATGGATACGGTGAAAGCAAAGATCCAGCCGTCCCAGTTCCCCAAATCCGAAAACGACACCGCGGCGTTCGCCATCCCGGATTTTCGCATTCCGCTGGACGCACGCGTAAGAATCGGCCACGTGCAAGCCGATGTGGATTCCGTCGGCAGTTGGAGCGTCGATTCCCTCAAGGTCAAACCTCTCGGCAACCGTGCGGCACAGCTTTCCTTCCAAGAAGCTCAAGGGGATTATTTGGAAAGGAAGATTTCGGGCAAGGTAATTCTCTCTTGGCAGGGCGAGTTCCTTTCGGCAAATGTCAAAGCGATTACCGAAGATAACGATAGCGTCACCGTCGCCCTCAACGCCCCGCAGAACTCCCTCAGCGATCTTTCGGGAACGGCCGAGCTTCACGTCAAAAATCCGAAGAAGCTCGTCAAAGGCGCGATTCCAAAAAGCGTTTCTATCAAAGACATCCATGTGAACGCTTCGTTTAGCGCAAATGCGGAAAAGAAGAAGTTTTCTTACGACGCTCGTCTCCGTACAAAGCTTGGCGCCTTTTGGCCATTGCCCGCCTTGAACGCGGACCTGCGGGTGCAGAGCAACGAAAAAATGAACTTCGTTGTGAACGGAAAACTGACCGGGAAAAATTCAAGTCAGCGCATCGACATTCGAGGCAGGGTCGATAAGAACCTGAACGGTAAAGTCAACGTGAACATTCAAGGCATTGAAGCTTTGTTCGGTCCCAGGTTCCAGCCGCTTGACTGTTCCGTTTCTGCCACCAAGAATTCCAAGGACGCGTTGAGCGCCCATGTGATTACCAAAGCAGGCTCGATCGTCAACGCAGAAATCTCCGGTCTCGACAAGGGTCCGTTTAACATTGATTTTACAGGCGACATCGCCGCGAACGAAGCTTGGACAAGACGTTGGAGCGGAGAGCATTTGAAGCTGAACACGCGTCCGCAGGTAAAGGGTTCTTTTCACGATGGGAAATTACATGCCGACGTAGCGATTGCCCCGGTAGAATACGCTTATACGATGAAGGCGGATTCCGTTTTCACCTCTCTTGTTTTGGACAAAAACGGAATCGACTTTATCAAGGGATTTATTCGAACGCCAAAAGAAAACTTCACCTTTACGGGTGACGTGAAATGGAAAGATTCCATCCCGCATACTTCTTGGCAGGTGAACCAATCCGACGGCGGTTACGGCAAAGCGTTCATCACCTTGGATTTGGAAATGGAAAGCGAAGCGCACAAGGTGCGTCTTTCCACGATTCCATTTGCAGACACGACCTTGCTCCAAGGTCTCGACGGTATTGCGACCGGTACGTTCAACCAAAACTTTGAATTTTGGAACGGCAACATTGAGTTGGACGTGGAAACGGAGATTGCCCAAATTCCTTTGAACGGGCACTTCAAGTTGCACAATTCCATCGACAGCATCTCTCTCGACAAGGCTTTGATTTCTACAGGTACAAACTCGATTGAAATCGAAGGCTCCGCGTTATTGCATTACGATTCAACCGAAGCTTTCTTTACCAGTGCAAAACTCGTGGACGTTTGGGCGTCGACCGACAAGTTTGACATTCCGCTTCTGCTTGCGCCTTATGAAAAGTCTCCACTTGCCACGGGTATGTTTAGCGGAAACGTTTCGTACCGCAAAGGCAGCGGTCTTCAAGGTTCCCTGCAGTTCTCGAACCTGAGTTTCAAGAATGTTTCCCCGGACTTTTTCTCGATTCCCAAGCTCGATGTCTTTGCGGAAACAGAAAAGATGCAGATTTCAGGCAACATCAGCGCGGGCGAGCGCACCTGGAACGGTGACTTGCAGATTGACGTGAACGGACTTCTAGAACCGAAGCGGCATATCTTTGCGTACTTCACAACGCCTGTCGGCGGCACCGCTTGGCTCGACGGCGACATTGATTCAACATTCAAATGGTCAGGCAAGGCCCAGCTGACCGGTTCTTGGTTCCTGCCCGAAAACATGGGTGAAATCGTTTACACGGATTTCAAGGCAGACGCGACTGGTGACTTGCGACACTTCCTCGACAGCTTAAATCTTTCGTTCCATTCCGACTCCACAGCAATCGACACTAAACGCGGTTTTCCAATTTTGCCGGTTTCTTTTAGTGGAACATTCAAGGATGGCATTTTCAACATTCCAGATGCAAAGCTGACAAACTCGCAAGGCGAATCCATTCTCGCAAGCGCAAGTTACAACCTCAAGAGTGGAACGCTAGGCAGCGTGGACATCAACACCGACCAGTTCTCGCTCACCTGGAATCAAATCCACCATATTCGTTTGAGCAAAATCAACGGTCACTTGGAAGATTCCGAAAAGGAATTCACCCTTTCGCTGCAACTGGACACGATTTCTTACAAATTAAACAAGCCTGAATGGGGCGACGCAGACGCATCGGCACACGGTACCGCTATCGTTCACTTGCCGCATGCCGTGAACGGAAGCTTTGCAAACCCCACGATTGAAGGGAACTTCCTATTGAACCGTGCCGTTTACAAGAAAGACTTCTCGGTGGAAATCGGATTTGGCAGTTTGAGCAAAATTTCAGCAACGCTTTCCGGATTCTTTACCAAGGTGCGCCGTACAAGACCTCCACTGAAAAAGACCGCCGCCAAATCCCGACCGCTTAACCTTTCGCTCCACATCAGCGATTCCCAGCGTGATACGATTGCAATCCTTACCAACCTTGCAAACTTCCCGCTGACCGTAGACCTTTGGGTTCTCGGAACCACCGACCATCCGCTGCTCCGAGGAGACATCAACAACTCCGCAAACGGAACGATCGGTCTCAAGGATCTTTTCCAGTTCGATCTGGAATCCTTTGCGATTTCTTTCCAAGACGTTCCATGGGACAGAGGAACTATCCACGTTTCAAGCGTTCAGAATTTGCCGTACTGTAAAACGACAGAGAACCGTGACGAAGATGAAACTTGCCCGGTGCACCTAGACATTCTCGGTACGCTGACCGCGCCAAAGCCAATGCCGAGCGCAAACTGCGGAGTAGACGATTCCCCAGCTTCGCTATATTACAGTGTTCTTCTCGGCTGTATGTCGGAAGAAGAAAATTCGACAATCGACAGAAATAAGGTGGCAGGAAAACTCATCGGTAGCGTTCTCACGACAACGGCAAACAAAACGCTTGGCGGTGAATATGTGGGCGACATCAGTATGAAGCTCAAGCTGTTTGACGAAGAAACTATCTCCGAAAAGGATTCGAGCTACCTCATGATTCCGATTTCACTCGACCGTTGGGTCAAAGATTTAAGCTTTGTCTTTGGATACAAGCAGGACCAGAGTGAAACACCGACATACGACCGCGCTCTCGAAGCGGGCATCACTTATACGATTCCCGCCTTCTCGGAAGAAGACAAGACCAAGAACCCGGAACATTACAGTCCAAAGCTCGACTTCGGTGCAAACCTGATTTCAAAGAACTACATTACCACGACAGATGAAGACGAACACCGTCTAGAGAAAAACGTGGGCTTTCACTACAGCTACAAATTCTGGTCTCCGCGCCTATTCGGATTTGGAAAAACTTCCGAAGAAAAGAAGAAAGAAAAAGAAGCTGAAAAGGAGAAGAAGTGATGCAAAAACTCCTTTGGATTCTCCTTTTCTTTTCTGTCGCCCTTTGGGCTATAGAACCGGATGCGGACACTACAGCCGTTCCGATTAAAAATCCGTGGAAGGTCTCGTTCATCGGCAACCACCTTTATTCCGACGAAGAGCTGGCTATAGAACTAGACATTCCGGAGGAATTCGGCATTGTCGATACGACGCGTCAAGACTTTTTGATGCGCGTCGCCAGAACCAACTTGGAACTTCTGTACTATTCTGCCGGTTACTTCAGCTATACGGCAAAACTTGAAGTGCTGCGCAATCACGTCGACAAAAACGACTCCGTTCCCTATACGCTCTACCGCTTCCGCATGGAAGAAGGCAAGCCTTACAAATTCAGCAAAATGCATATCGAGGGAGACTCCACCGCCGACACCGTGAAGCTCACGGGACTCCGCTTTAAGGAAGGAAGCGATTACGACCCACTCGTCGTCCCGGACGATGTGCAACAGATCCAGGTTCTTTACCGTGAAAAGGGATACCTGCATGTTCGCGCGGATTACCTCGAATACCTCGACACCTTGAATCACCAGGTAAACGTCGAAATCTACATCGAGCCCGGAAAACAGGTGCGTATGGGAGATTTCTCGAGCCATACTCAAAAGCCGCCACGCATTGCAAAGCTTGACACCACCGATACCGAAGGCTTATCGGATACCGCCTGGCTGAATTCTCTTTGGCGAATTCCCAAGGGAGAAGTGATCAACGGAAAAACCTATGCAACCTTCCGCAGCAAGCTTCTTTCTACCCAGATATTTACCTCGATTCACCTGGAAGACTCTCCACGAAACGACAGCCTTTCCGACATTCACTTTAGCGCCGTCGAACGCATGCCTGGCGAAGCACACTACTCCGTCTTCTTTGAAGAAGTTTACGGCTTTGGTGCATCGGCAATGGTCAAGCACAAGAACTTCCTTGGGCACTTCCACGAAGGATCGGCAAGCATTCTCGTGGCGCAGAATAAACAGGAACTCACCCTCGGTTATGCAAACCCGCTTTTGTTCGGAACGCGCTTTAACTTCATTCCGACGGCAATCCGTTTTGATGACCACATCAGTTTTAACCACGAAAAGACTTCCCCGCCAGCGTACCCGGACAGCACCGAAGAACGCTATGAAGTCATCAACCGTGGAGACTTGACCTTCGGTCTTTCCAAAAACATCCGCTTTCGCGCAACCCTCGATACGCGTTTTGTGCAAAAGAATGAATCGCGTCTGTTCAAAGTGAAAGGCGAAACCGCGTTGGCATTTGACTTTACCGATGATTACTTCAACCCGACAAAGGGTCTCCGCTTTGCTCCGCGTCTTGGTGCAGGTGCAAACTTTACCGGTAGCATCCGGAACGCCGAAATGAAGGGAAATCCGTACACCTATGGCGAATTGACATCGACCGGATACCTGCCGCTATTTGGGCCGTTCCTTTCTGCAGGCAGCGTAAGCTATGGACGTTTCTTTGACAAAGCGATGGAAGACGATGCCCGCATCTTCTACCAGGGTGGTTCCCGCACCGTCCGCGGTTACCGTTTCCGCAGCATTTATCCGAGCTATACAAGTACCGATGAAGAAGGCGAAGAAGTCATCCACACGGGACTTACACCGCAGTATTTACGCTTTAACGTAGAACTGCGCATCAATTCCCCCTTTGAAGCCATCAAGAACTGGCAACTGGTGGAATTCTACGACTGGACGCACGTCAGCGACAAGAACAGCGGTCTTTACAGCGGAAAGACAAACGCCGCCTTCGGAACGGGCATCCGTTACAAATGGGAATTCCTGACTTTACGTCTGGACTATACCTTCAAAAAGGATTTTTCGAACTGGGGAATGGAATCGTTCTCCTTTCAGAGAATCAACTTCGACTTGTCCCAAGCGTTCTAAACGCGCCGACGCAAGAGCCTTTATTCAAAAAGATTCGCTTCGAATGGACGGAGAACGCCAAGCGTCGGCGCTTCCTCGTTCGAAAGCAAAAGCTTTTGACCGCTTAAAAGAGAGAGAGCATAGCGGGCGTCTTTTTCAGAAAGGTTCACAAGTACAGTCACCGTTTTACCGTCAAGCGATCTGCGGAAGGCAAAGATCTGCGGATCTTCGGCAAGGATCGGCGTAAAGGTTCCCTGTAGCAGCACCGGGTTTTCTTTGCGAAGGCGTACCAGTTTGCGGAAATATGCCAACGGAGAATTTGAATCCTTTTCCTGAGTGGCAACGTTCAGCTGCACAAAGTTTTCATTCAGCGGAAGCCAAGGCTTTCCCGTCGTAAAGCCCGCATTGAATTCGGAGTCCCACTGCATCGGAGTGCGGGCGTTGTCACGGCTCAGGGCTTTCACAAAGCCAATCGCCTGTTCATGCGAAAAGCCTTCTTGGAGCGCCATCTCGTACTGGCTGCGGGAATTCAATTCGTTATAAGCGTCAATCGAATCCCAGTCCACATTGCTCATCCCGATTTCTTCGCCTTCATATACAAAAGGCGTTCCCCGAAGAGTCAATAACAGCGTCATCAAAGCCTTACTCGCTAGAGCCTTATCCGCCGAATCCGGGAAATAAGCATTGACAGAACGTGGCTTATCATGATTTTCAAAGAAGACCGGATACCAGCCATTCGTCGCCGTTGCCTTCTCGCTTTGGAAAATCGCCTTCTTCAAATCCAAAGTCGAAAGCAAATTCGGATTGTACCAAATGTCCCCACCCTGCAAATGGTTGAATTCAAAGAGCATGTCGAACACGCCTTCGCTCCCTACCCAATGCTTCAATTCTTCGGGACGAATGCCGTTCGCTTCGCCGACAGTGAAAACATTCTTGCCGTCCAAAACCTTCTTTTTGAATTCGTGCAAATAATCGAGAATGCCGTCCCGGTTGGCGGTCATTTCATGTATCAGCACCATACCGTCCGAAGCGTCCGGCTTCCCGTCTGCAAAATCCGCCGGTTTTTTGATGTAGACGACCGCGTCCATGCGGAATCCACCCACGCCTTTTTGAATCCAAAAATTCGCAATGTCGTAAAGCGCATTTCGCACTTCAGGATTTTCCCAGTTCAAGTCTGGCTGAAAATCGCCAAAGGTATGCAGGTAATACTGTTTGCGTTCTTCACACCATTTCCAAGCGGAACCGCCAAAGATTCCTCGCCAGTTGTTCGGTTTATCTCGCCAAATGAACCAGTCGCTCTTCGGATTATCCTTGCTCTTTTTCGATTCTTGAAACCAGGCGCTTTCTTCCGAAACATGGTTGAACACAAGATCCATCACAATTTTGATGTTCCGTTTGTCCGCTTCGGCAATCAGGTTTTCCATATCTTCCATGGTGCCATACAGCGGATTGATCTTGTAAAAATCCGCGACGTCATAACCGTTATCCTTCATCGGCGAAGCGTAAACAGGCGTAACCCAAATACAGCCCACACCCAAGCTCGCAAGGTAATCCAAGCGACTCGTAATTCCCGGAATATCCCCGATTCCGTCTCCATTCGAATCCTGGAAACTACTCGGATAAATTTCGTAACAAACGGTCTTTTTCCACCACTCGAAATCCATCTGCTTCATAAATGTTTCTTCTTGTTGATGACAGCCCAAGCCAAGGCTTGAGCCTAGACAAAAGAAAAAGCATTGGCCGATGAGGGCCAACGCTTTGATAAGTCTATATCGCTTTATTCACGTGTGAGCGTCTTATATTTGAAGCGCTTCGGCGTATCCGCGTCATCGCCCATACGTTTCCGGTAGTCCGCTTCATATTCGCTCCAGTTGCCTTCGAACCAGACAACCTTGGAATCGCCCTCGTAAGCGAGAATATGAGTTGCCACGCGGTCTAAAAACCAGCGGTCATGCGAAATAATCACGGCACAGCCTGCAAAGCGAAGAATCGCCTGTTCCAAGGCCTGCAGCGTTTCAATGTCCAAATCATTCGTCGGTTCATCGAGAAACAGCAAGTTGCCCGGACGCTGCAAATTCTTTGCCATGAGAACGCGGTTGCGTTCACCGCCCGAAAGCACAGAAAGTTTCTTCTGCTGATCGGCACCGGTGAAGTTGAAAAGTCCACAGTAAGCGCGAGCGTTCATCTTGCGTTCCCCGAGGATGATTTCTTCCTTGCCGTTGGCAATCGTTTCAAAGACAGTCTTCGTGTCGTCCAAGCTTTCACGGCCCTGTTCCATGGTGATCATTTCCACCGTATCGCCGATCTTGACGCAACCCGAATCCGGTTTTTCCTGACCCGTGATAATTTTAAACAGCGTAGATTTACCCGCACCGTTCGGACCGATAATGCCCACGATACCCGAACGCGGAAGCGTAAACGAAAGATCTTCGAAAAGGAGCTTGTCGTTGTATGCCTTGCGCAGATTTTCCGCCTGAATCACCACATTGCCGAGGCGCTTTCCGTTCGGGATGTAAATTTGGGCGACCTTGATCTGTTCGCGGCTGTCTTCCGCCAAAAGATCTTCGTATGCCTTCAAACGAGCCTTGTTCTTCGCCTGACGCGCCTTCGGGCTCTGCTTCACCCATTCCTGTTCACGGGCAAGGCGCTTCTGGCGATCGGATTCGCCCTTTTCTTCATTCTTCATGCGGTCCAGCTTCTGGTCCAGCCATTCCGCATAGTTGCCCTGCCATGGAATGCCACGGCCACGGTCAATTTCCAAAATCCAGCCCGTCACATTATCGAGGAAGTAACGGTCATGCGTCACGAGGATCACGGAGCCCTTGTATTCGCGCAAATGGCGTTCAAGCCAAGCGACCGATTCCGCATCCAAGTGGTTCGTCGGTTCGTCAAGGAGCAAAAGGTCCGGTTCTTCGAGAAGCAAGCGGCAAAGAGCCACTCGGCGCTTTTCACCGCCCGAAAGATTCGTCACCTGCCAGTCACCCGGCGGGCAGTTCAGGGCGTCCATCGCGATTTCGATTTTGCGGTCAAGGCTCCATAGATCTTCCGCATCGATCTGGTCCTGAAGCTTCCCCTGTTCTTCCATGAGCTTGTTCATTTCGTCATCGCTCATCGGTTCGGCAAACTTCATCGAAATTTCATTGTAGCGGTCAAGAATCGCCTGTTTCTTGGCGACCGCCTGCATCACGTTTTCTTTGACAGTCAGATTCGGATCGAGCTGCGGTTCCTGCGGAAGGTAGCCCGCGGTGCGGCCCGGTTCAATCCAAGCTTCGCCTTGGAATTCCTTGTCGATGCCCGCCATAATGCGGAGAAGCGTCGATTTACCACTGCCGTTCGTACCGATGATGCCAATCTTTGCTCCGTAATAGAAGCTCAGCGAAATGTCCTTGAGCACCGTCTTTCCGGGCGGATACATCTTGGTCATTCGGTTCATGTAAAAAACAAATTTTTCGGCCATGTGGATTCCTTTACTTCGATTCCGAAGGGTGATGGTCTTGAGTATTTTCTTCTTTTTGCTTCTGCTTGTTCAGCCTGTAATTCTTGATAATGACCGCCAAATCCATAGCGATACCGATTACGAGCAAGAATGAAATGCAATACGCACCGACCGCCGGTTCAACGGTCAGGAAGTCATAATGCTGCCGCACAACAGTTGCGCTTAAATTGTAGATAAAAACCCAGAGCGATGCAAAGGCAGCAAGCGCCATGGCAAGCGATCCAACGGGTGTAATGAATGCACAAGCCGCCGCTAGGGCCACAGCGACCGCAACCGGGATGATTGCACGCGAAGTTTTGATCGGCTGTTCAAAAAAAGCCTTCACCCGAGGGTCTTTTTCCTTCATTTCGTTCACGGCCTTCGACGTTTCTTCATCGAGAACCGTTTCCGGCGTCACCCCGGAGATGAATTCATAAACATTCGGTTCGGCAACAACCTTTTCCGAACAAGAAACATTCACAAGCGGAAAAAGGAATGCCAAGAAAATCAATAAGAATGGAAAAGAAGCAAGTCTTTGAAAAAGTTTCAATTCAGAATTCATGGTTCTGGCTTACCTTGAGCCTTTGAGGGGAACACGCAACGGAAACCAAGCGTATTCGCCCAATAACGCGGATCTTCATCGTCTTGATCCGTCAGATCCAATTCATCTTCGGTTTTGCTCTTCCAGGAACCGCCCTTGAACACGCGGGAGTCCCCAAAGAAGGAACCTGTCGGGTCCTCATCTTCCACGTAAAAAGAGAACCACGAATAGGAATCTCGCGTCCATTCCGCCATGTTGCCAGAGACATCGTAAAGGTCCCAGGCATTGGGCTTGGCCGAAGCGACGCGCTGCGGACCGTCTGCACGGAAAACAGCATACTGGAACGCCTGATCGCCTGTTCTTAAGCGCCAAAGCGAGCCTTCATTCTTTCCCGTACGAGCTGCAAATTCCCACTGCGCTTCTGTCGGAAGATCTCCGCCAATCGCTTTGCAGAATTCACGAGCCTTGTTCCAATTTACATTGTGAACCGGCATCAGACTATCGGTGAACGTGAATTTCGTCGTCGAATCCTTCATTACATCACGATATTCTGCAATTGTGACTTCTGTCTTGCGAATTCCGAACGGAGACATGTGCACAATGCGGTTCTTGAAGCGGAAAGTGCCCGAGTCGATTTCGGCAACGGCACGGCTGAGTTCTTCGATCGAAGGCTTAGCCACAGGCGCCTTTTCCTCTTTTTGCACCGTATCCGCGACCACTATCGGAGCCTTTTCTTCCTTTTTCGGATTCAGCCATTCCTGAACTTCCGGTTCTATAAGAAGATTCGCCGGCAAAATGAACTTTCCATCGCCCGCGTAAAGCGTGTTACGGAAGCGGACGTGAAGGCGCACAAAGCGGTACTGGTGACGGCTCTTAACACGGTAACCGTCATACTTCCAAACAGGCTTGTTTTCAAGCGTTAACACAAAGCGCATGGCATCCGGATTTTGAGATTCTGCTATCCACACGGAATCCTCAAGAGTCGAATCCAAGAGACCGACCCATTCCACCTGCGTGCGCTTCAAAGAATCGTTAAAGCAAATACGAATGCCCGAATCGGTCTTCGCAATCGATTCCGGGATCACTTCAAGCTGAATCGTATCCTTCTGCTGTTCCTCTAAGCGAGCGCGCAGAACTTGATTCATGGTGGTGATTTTTGCAAGGCGTTCCGAGAGCCACATCGCGCGAGCGCGGGTACGGGTCGCTTCAAAAGTCGCTGCATAGGCAACATACTGCGTATGCATAGAATCCATTCCTTTCGGAGGATTCTTTTTCTTCGGATAGACCGAATCAAAGGCTGCAGTTCCACTGCGATCGATATTCGCTGCGGTCAGATCTTCAATGAACCGGTCATAGAGAGCTTCCGTTTCTTCAAGAGAATGCGTTGCTATAACCTGCTCTTTTGTCACTTCCGTCTGAATTTCATACTGCAACGTATCCAGAGGGATAACGACCGATTTCAGCTTCGCACGCTTTCCATTCGTTACGTGCACGCCGGCAGTATACGGATACGCATTGGGGACAAATACAGTGGCAAAGAAAAGACCCGTATCGACAGGAGCAAACGTCATCGGAGCCCGGTAAACATCCGCACCGATTCGGATCATCGTACTATCGGGCAAGGAATCCACTTCGACAATTCCTGTAAGCGATGTCGGCGTCAGCTTTTGCCACTTACCGTTCTGGATAAAATAAAGCGTTTTGACACGGGAAGAATACAGATATTTCTTGTCGAAGTAAACCTGGGATTCGTCCTGGAACGGTCTCATGTGCGGCGTCGCATAAAAACGCATATGGACCGCTTCCAGAGCCGTCAAATGATTTGCCTGCAGATTAAATGCGTTTAAATCCTTGTAACAATCCGATTTGATAACACCCGAGAACCAACCGTACTGATTACCCTTAAGCTTGGATCGCAAATAGAGCGTTGCCGATTCCAACGGGAACTTCAGATGAATCGCTTCCAGGTGGGAAGCCTTGTCCCTATCGATGCATACGTTTTCACCATTGAGAATCTTAGCGTTATCCTTGAACTGTTCATCGGAAACGGAATACCGAAAATCTCTCGTCCCCCCTGCGATTGCAAATATCGACAAAAAAGGGATTACCATCCACGCTTTAAATTGCATAAGTCCTCCTGCCGGATTCTTTCAATTTAAGTTAAAAACGGCAGAATGTAATAGATTTCGTCTATTTTTTGGCAGAAGGAGCCCCCATATAGGTCACAAAACCGCCCGCATCACCGCCAGAAGGCCCAAGTTCCACGATATAATCGGAAAGACGAATCACATCCGGATGATGTTCGATTAAAATAATGGTATTTCCCTGCGCCGAAAGACGCCTTAAAAGATTCCACAGAATCTGTACATCCTTCAAATGCAAACCGGTTGTCGGTTCGTCGAGAAGGTACAAAACGCCCTTGCGGCCCGTTCCACGGGAAAGTTCCGCAGCAAGCTTCATCCGTTGCGCTTCTCCGCCCGAAAGCGTCGTCGCCGACTGCCCAAGGCGCAGGTATCCAAGTCCCACGTCCAAAAGGACCTGAAGTTTTTTTACAATCTTCGGAATGTCCTTAAAAAATTCACAGGCTTCATCAATGCGCATATTCAAAACGTCTGCAATGTTCTTGCCTTTGAATTCCACCGCCAAGGTTTCCTGATTGTAACGCTTGCCCTTACAGACATCACAGGTTTCCCACACATCCGAAAGGAAGTGCATTTCGACAGAAACCATACCACGGCCTTCGCATGCTTCGCAACGTCCACCGCCATTCGCCGAATTGTAGCTGAAACGGTTCGAGCCAAAGCCTTTCATCTTCGAAAGTTCCATCTTTGCGAAAAGATCGCGAATCGGATTCAAGACTCCGGTAAAGCTTGCAGGCGTCGAACGCGGCGTTCCCGAAATCGGACTCTGGTCCACGGCGAGAACTTCCTTGACCGTATCCGGGAAGATCGCCTTTAAGCGAGCCTTTTTACGCCTTTCACCACGGCCGTACGCCGCTTCCATCAGCGGAAGAATTTCATCCATCACCAAGGAACTCTTGCCCGAACCGGAAACCCCGCAGACCGTGGAGATGCAATTTTCCGGGAAGCGGACTGAAATGTTCTTTAAATTGTGCGAAGAAAGGTTCTTGAATTCCAGATACGAAGCGTCTTTCGAAATCGGTTTGAGCGGCGGATTGTACATGGGAACGGAACCGGTCAGGTACTTGACGGTCTCGCTATGCGGGTACACCTTGAGGGAAACTTTTTTCGAAAGCTGTTTCGGAGAACCTTCCGCAACCACCTCCCCGCCATATTCGCCTGCCATCGGACCCATATCGATCAAATGGTCAGCGCCCCGGATCATTTCCAAATCGTGTTCCACCACAATCAGCGTATTTCCCAGATCGCGCAGCCTGTACAGCGAATCCAAAAGTTTTTTCGTATCGCTTTGATGCAAACCGATCGTCGGCTCATCTAGAACGTACATCACGCCTTCAAGCCCACTACCGATCTGGCTTGCAAGACGAATGCGCTGCGATTCACCACCCGACAGCGTATCGCCCGTGCGGTTCAAATTCAAATATCCAAGGCCAACGCCTTCCAAGAATTCTAGACGTCCGAGAATTTCACGGAAGAGAGGCTTTGCGACTTTTTCACGAGCCCTATCCAACCGAATCTTTTTAAACCAATTCCGCGCCTCGTGAATACTCAGTTCCGAAGCTTCGGTAATGTTCTTTTCAGCGATCGTCACCGAACGGATTTCCGGTTTCAAACGAGCACCATGGCAATCCGGGCAAACTTCACCCGACTTCAAAACGCCCATACCAGCACAACGTTCACAGGCACCCCAGTGCGTGTTAAAGCTGAACTGCTTCGGGTCAAAATTCTGCGTCAAATAATAATGGCAATGCTTGCAGCTCGGGTAAAAAGAATACGGGACGATCTTTCCATTTTCCACACGAACGCCTGCGGAACGAGAACCGTCGTGATAAGCGCGTTCCAAAGCTTCGGCAAGGCGCGGCGCATTCGCATCGGAAACCGGTATAAGATCCGCAACTGCATACACTTCCTTCACATTCTTGGGAAGTTTCTTCAGCGGAAGTTCTGCGCGCGTTCCATTCACCAGAAGACGTCGGTAACCGAGTTCCTGTAAACGATCCGAAAGACCCACGATTTTACTTTCATCCGGAGCCATCCATTCGCAGTTGGAATCCGCTATAAAGATCGGCGTGAGAATTTCCACTTTTTTGCCTATGGATTTTTCAAGCAAATTTCCGATGATCGAAGAGATCGGTGCAAACTCCAAGGGGCGTCCACATTCCGGGCAATGCGCTTCGCCCGCTCGCGCCCAAAGAATTCTAAAGTAATCGTAGATTTCCGTAAGCGTCGCCACGGTACTTCTCGGGCTCTTCGAAGCGCTTCCCTGATCGATTGCAATCGCAGGCGAAAGTCCGCGGATAAAGTCCACCGATCCGCGATCCGGACGTCCGAGGAAACGGCGCGCGTACGTGCTGAGCGTTTCCACAAAACGGCGTTGTCCTTCCGCAAAAAGCGTGTGGAAAGCAAGGCTCGATTTTCCAGAACCGGAAACACCCGAAATCACCGTCAACTGATGACGCGGAATCGTCACGCTAAAGTTTTTCAAATTGTGCTTCCGCGCGCCGACGATCTGAATATCCAAGCAGTCCGCCACTTCTTTTTTGCGAGCGATGGACTTCGCTTCTTCTGTTTTCGGTGAAAGGACTTTCGCAAGGAATTTCCCCGTCAAAGACTTCGGATTTTTCGCTACTTCTTCGGGGGAACCTGTTGCGATAATTTCACCGCCGTTCACGCCCGCATCCGGGCCAAGGTCAATAATCCAGTCCGCGCATTTGATCACGTCCATATTGTGTTCGATGATCACCATGCTGTTGCCGAGATTACGCAGGCGCTTCAAGCAATCGAGCAAGTGGCGAATGTCTTCAAAATGCAGGCCGGTCGTCGGTTCATCGAGCAGATACAGCGTTTTTCCCGTACCCGGTCGACGCAGTTCCGTCGCAATCTTAATGCGTTGTGCTTCACCGCCCGAAAGCGTTGTCGACGGCTGACCGAGCGTCAAGTAGCCGAGACCGATTTCTTTCAACAGCTTCAACGGTTCCGCAATTTTCGGAATGTCCTTGAAAAAATCGCAACCTGCATCGATCGTCATTTCAAGCACATCGGTAATCGTCTTGCCCTTAAAATGCACTTCCAAAGTCGGATCGTTAAAGCGCTTTCCGTTACAGACGTCACACGGCACTTGCACATCCGGGAGAATCTGCATCTGCACAATTTTTACGCCTGCACCTTGGCAAGCTTCGCAACGTCCTCCTGCAACGTTAAAACTGAAACGGCTCTTCGTATAACCGCGGGCTTTACTTTCGGGAAGGCTTGCAAACAGGTCGCGAATGTCATCAAAAACTCCCGTATACGTCGCCGGGTTTGAACGCGGAGTGCGACCGATCGGCGTCTGGTCAATTTCGATGACCTTGTCGATGAATTCCGTTCCGGTCAGCTTATCGAATTTACCCGGCGTTTCCGTTGCCCCGTGGAACTGCCTTGCGAGTTCCTTCTTCAAAATCGTATTGATGAGAGAGCTCTTGCCCGAACCGGAAACGCCCGTGACGACCGTCAAAATTCCATCCAACGGAATCTTCACGTTCACATGTTTCAAGTTGTTTTCCGCAGCGCCAAAAATTTCCAGACAATGCGTATCCTTCAAAACCTTTTTGCGTTCTTTCGGAATTTCTATCCGCAATTTGCCCGAAAGATATTTACCCGTCAGCGACTTCGGATTCTTTTGCAGATCTTCAACCGTACCAGCGGCTACGACCGTACCGCCTTTCACACCGGCATCCGGGCCAATATCCACCACGTAATCCGCATAACGCATCGTCTCTTCGTCATGCTCCACCACGATCAGGCTATTGCCCTGCGAACGCAAACGCTCTAGAATTCCGAGGAGCATTTCATTATCGCGCGCATGCAAACCGATACTCGGTTCATCGAGCACATACAGCACACCCTGCAAACCGGCGCCCACCGCACTCGCCAAGCGAATGCGTTGCGCTTCACCGCCCGAAAGGGTCCTTGCGCCTCGCGCAAGCGTTAAATAGCCAAGTCCCACGTTCACCAAAAAATTCAGGCGATTGCGGATTTCCTTAAAGAGTTCGTGGCCAATATGCTCTTCCTTGTCCGAAAGCTTTAAGTTGCGGAAAAAATCTTCGAGCTTGTCCACGGGCATGTGACACATCTGATCGATCGTCATATCGCGGAATGTAACCGCATTCGCCACCGGGGAAACGCGCGTTCCATGGCAAACCGGGCAGTTGCTCTCATACATAAACTTGCGGAAATGCACAATGTGCCACTGGTTCCACAAATCCTGCATCAGCGGAATAATGCCATCTGTTCCCGCCTTCGGGGAGCCGTAAAAAATCGCATTCTTCGCACTGTCCGGAAGATCTTGCCACGGCGTTTCGAGCGAAAAGCCTTCGGCACGCGCCACACGAGAAAAATCCGACCAGCCAAAATCCGTAAAGATGACCTTTCCATCGGACTTCTGGCATTTGAGAGCGCCACCGCGAATCGAAAGGCTTGGATCCGGAACAATCAACTCTGGAGCAAAAACATAATCGCGTCCAAGCCCTTTACAATGCGGGCATTGGCCCTGAGGATCGTTGAACGAAAACAGTCTCGGTTCGAGCTCCGGAATTGAAACGCCGCAATCCGTGCAAGCGAGCTCCGTCCCCTGAATCCGGTATTCCCCATCGTCAAAGAGAAAAGCGACAAGCTTCCCATCGGTCAAATGTAAAGCGCCTTCCAAAGCCTCACGGATGCGAGAAACATTCTTGTCCTCGATCGAAACTCGGTCTATGACCGCTTCAATCGTATGCTTTTCATAGCGAACCAGCAGAGGAACTTCATTTGTGCGCAAAATTTGGCCATCGACACGCACACGGGCAAAGCCTTTTTCGGCAAGATCCGCCAGTTCCTTGCGATACTCGCCCTTGCGCTCCTGCACAATCGGAGCTAAAACCGTCAAGCCGCGGCCCTGATTTTCCACATAGAGATTATCGACAATCTGATCGATCGTCTGAGCCTGGATTACCTTTCCGCATTGAGGGCAGTGCGGCACACCGAGGCGCGCAAACAGCAAACGGAAAAAATCGAGGATTTCCACTGTCGTTCCAACCGTCGAGCGCGGATTTCGATTCACCGTCTTTTGGTCAATCGAAATCGTCGGAGAAATGCCCGTTACCGACTGTACATCAGGACGCTTCATCACCCCAATGAACTGGCGTGCATACGCCGAAAGCGAATCTACATAGCGCCTTTGACCTTCTTCAAAAATCGTATCAAAGGCAAGGCTCGATTTACCGGAGCCCGAGACTCCCGTCACCACCACAATAGAATCGCGAGGGATATCTAAACTGACATGCTTTAAGTTATGTTCGCAAGCATCACGAACGACAATGGATCGCGTCATGTTTAAAATATAGTGAACGTATGTTCACTTTTCAACTATTTTTATCTGCAAAAAAAAGAGTCCTGATTCAGGGACTCTTTTTCAACTGTTTAGCGTAAAAGCTTATTCTTCCCAGCCGTTTTCCGATTCCACGGCACCATCGCCAGCAACCGCAGCTTCGTCTTCCTGCGGAGCCGAATCTGCGGTTTCGGCCTTCGGCCGCACCTTTTCCGCATCTACAGCCGGAGCGGTCTTCACAGCAGCCTTTCCAGCTTCTGCGGCAGAAACAGCCTTGGTCTTCGGCGGTTCGGAAAGCGGGAACTTGCCGATGTAATTGTGAATGATTCGAGGCGTCACGAAAATCACGAGGTCATTCTTCGTCACCGTTTTCTTCGTGTACTTGAAGAGATTGCCGAGTACCGGAATGTCCATGAGGAACGGAATACCGGATTCTGTTTCCTGATGTTCATTACGGGTAAGACCGCCGATTACGACCGTTTCACCGTCTGCCACGACCACCTTCGTTTCCGCTTCCTGCTTGCTGATCACCACCTGACCCATTTCGTCATAGCGATAAGAGTCGTTCTGCGGATGCAAATCGAGCATAATGCGGTTGTCTCCAGAAACGTGCGGCGTCACCGTGAGCTTAATACCGGTTTGCACCATCTTAGTCGAGGATTCACCGTCATCGTCAATCACGCGGATCGAAATTTCGTCACCCATGTAGATGTTTGCTTCCACGTTATCCATCGTGGTGATCTGGGGAGTGGCGAGCACTTCGGTCGAAGCGTCGGAAAGGATGTTTGCGATAGCGACCTGGACGTTGTTATCCAAAACGCTTGCAGAAATCGCTGTCGTTGCATTGGCAACGCCCGGAGAAACACCGTTGTTCGGGAAAGACTGCATTGCAACACTCGTACGAGAAGCTCCCGCAGCGCTTCCACTCGGCGTACCAGCCGCACCCGGACTCAAAGAAGTCGTACCCATCTTAGCGGACCAGTCCACACCGAGTTCACGGGCGAGGTCGCTAGACACAACCACGAGCTTTGCCGTAATCATGATCTGCAGGGTTTCGACATCCAATTCTTCCAAAGCATTTTCCATTTGGGAAATGCTCTTTTCGGTATCGTAGACGATGATCGAGTTCGTGCGTTCCACGGTCGTAATCTTACCGCGGTTCGTCTTCATCGATTCGAGAACCTTCACAAGTTCTTCCGCCTTCGCATGTTCCACCTGGAAGTTCTTACGAACGAGCGGCGCATTGTTTTCTTCTGCAGCCTGCTTGTCGGCGAGCTTCTTCTGCTTTTCCTGATAAGCGGAGGAACGCTGGACGTAGATGTAATTGTCTTCGATGGTCCACGTCAAATCATACGTGTCGCAGATCAACTTGAGCACATCCTGCCAAGACTTCTTCGTCACCTGAAGATTGGTAATCTTGCCCGAGACATCGGGAGCAAGCACTATGTCGACGCCCGCAGTCGCGGATATCGAGTGGAACGCCGTACCAAAGTTCATATCCACGAACTTGAAATCGTACAGTTTATTATTTGGGGCGGATTCCTGTGCAATCGCAGAAGCGAAGCAGAGCGCAATCAGCGCAATCAGTGAAAATTGAACGATCTTTTTCATTTCGCGTCTCTCCCATATTTATCGGGCAAACTCATGGAATATCTACGACTTACCCCAAATTCTTGTAACAAGAACAGCACGTCGGTCTGGGTAATCTTCAAGACCTTGCCGTTCAAAATGCGGTCGCCTTCCTTCACAGCATAAGACACAGAAGGATTCTTCGTTTCCGCAAGGATTGCAATCGGAACTTCGGATTCCCAAATGATACCGACAAGTTCCACCTGATCAATATTGATTCCTTCTTCCATCAGACCCTTGATTTCGATGAACGGGTCACGACGACCGAAGGAACTATACGAAATCCGTTCTTCGATCGGACGATCGAAATGGACCGCGTTGGAATCCAAGGTTCCACCCTTTTCCAAAGCGATTTGTTTCAAACGTTCCGACTGCACAGCCGAAAGTTCATCCGGGAACGAAACCGCTCGGCGGTTCACATAACCGATCTTGGAGCCCAAACGAACCTTGTGATACAGACCATCCAGTTCGATATCTTCCAAGCGAACGCCAAATTCCAAAGTTTCCAATTCCTGAGCGTTTTCCGAAGGCTTTGTAAGGAACGGAGTCGCTTCTGCCACTACGATCAAATTACGAGCGACCGGACGCAGACCGAACGACTGGGAAACCGTCACGAGTTTCTTCTTGTCCTGATCCATATTCTTCGAGAAGTCTGCGAAGGATTCCGTCACGGCAGACGGGTTCGTCCACTTGCGCACATACACGCCAGCCGGCTTTGCCATATAGCAAACAAATCCCGGAGTCTTCGCCATATGGGAAATTTGAAGGATCAACGAACCCTTGTAAACGAGAATCAACGGTTGCACGTTCTTCTGTAGCTGAATGCGAAGACCCGAAGACATCCACGTCACCGACTTCACAATGTTACTCGTCGAAACATTGAACATCGGAGTTTTCTTCGGACCCGGAACATTCACATGGATAATCGAAGACTTTTCACGGTTCTGCACCATCGAAAGTTCGATATCGGAATCCGTATCAATGCGGAACTGTTCAATTCCATGGCTCTGGATGCCCGTCATTTCCTGAATGCCTTCGATCAAAGCGGAAACAACCTTCTTTTTAGACTGTTCCTTTTCTTCACGAATACTGTCGAGGCGAGCCTGCTTTGCAGCGGCGATACTGTCTGCCTTCGCTTTCTTGGCTACGGCAATGCTGTCGGACTTTGCCTTCTTTTCGGCTTCCGCTTTCAACTTGGCGGTCTTCAAGCTGTCGGACTTCGCTTTCTTGGCTGCGGCGATGCTGTCGGACTTTGCCTTCTTTTCGGCTTCCGCTTTCAACTTGGCGGCCTTCAAGCTGTCGGACTTCGCTTTCTTGGCTGCGGCAATGCTGTCGGACTTTGCCTTCTTTTCGGCTTCCGCTTTCAACTTGGCGGCCTTCAAGCTGTCTGCCTTCGCTTTCTTGGCTGCAACGGATTTAACTTCAGAAACCTTGGCGTTTTCCGCAACAGCCTTCTTCAAAGACCAAGAAGCACTCTTTGTCTTCGGAAACGAAATCACAAAGTATTTGCCCTTGGAAAGGCTCACCGGATTCTTGTCATTATGAATATCCGGTCCCACATCAAATTCAAAGTTCAACAGAGGAACTTTGAAAGAAGCATCCGTAAAAATGCGAACGCTGCGGAGACCCTTGGACTTTGCATCCACAACATAAGAAGCGTCTCCCGAAACGAGCTTCGTATCGGAGAATCCAATCGTCAACTGATGCTTTCCTGCATCATACTTTTGGAAAAAGTTCGGTAAATTCTTTGCCGATGCAAACTGGAACTTCAAGGAGCAATCCTTGGAGCCGCAAGAATAGTCCACATTCTTGATTTCAGCGCTAAACGCCCATGCGGACAAAAGCGAGAGAAGGAGCAACAATTTTCTCATCATTGGGCAACCTTCTTGGATGTATACGTGGTCAAATTAAACGAAACAGAGATCGTAATCGGAGTCCATCCATGAGATTCCGCCTTTTCGATTTCCTGCTTGATTCCCGAGTAACGGGAAATCTTCAAATCGGCAATCGCTGTCGGATAGTTGAAGTTTGCAATTTCCGCAAACAGATAGCCGAGCATGTGATAACCCGCATTCACAGCTACTGAATAACGATGTTCAAAGAAGTATTCCCTTTCGGTACGAGGACCCGGGCTGAACTTCTGAATCTGGACGCCAGCACTGCGAAGAACCGCGTAAAGGTCCTGCAAACGCATCGGAACCTTTTCTTCTTCCGGGAACATTTCCTTCAAACGTTCGAATTCATTTTCCGCAGCGACGAGTTCCGCTTCGAGCTTTGCAATTCGACCCTTCTGGACATTGATCTTCGAAAGTTCCGATTCCGCATTGCGGAGCTCGCTTTCCAAGCGCTGTTCTTCGAGGGTGAACGGTTCCCACATATACGTATAAACGAAGTAGGCTCCTGCGAGAATCAACAGTGAGATGGCAAGCGCGTATATGGTCTTTTTGTCTTTCAGGTTAAGTGCTTGCATTATTTCGAACCTCCTTCCAAGCCGAGGTCCGGTTTAATGCCGGCCTTGATGACAAAGCTATAAGCTTCTTCGCCATCGATCTTGGTCGTCGAAATGTCCGTGAGCGTCACCGATTTGAAGCTCGCCTGTTTTTCAAGCTTCACCATGTATTCCGCCACTTCCGAAAAATCGTAAGTTACACCGCGGAGTTCCATGTCTAACGGAGAAACCTGGTTCAACGACACAAGCCACATATTCGGCGGCATCATCGACGAAATATTTTCGAACAAAATAACCCAACGTTTTTTGCTGACCTGAATGGACTTCAAACCAGTATTCTTTTGGGCAATCACCTTGAGCTTTGCATCCAAAGCAGTGATTTTATCCAAAATCGGACGCTGTCTTTCCACTTCTTCCCGCGTGGAATCCAAGCGGTTCTGAAGAGTTTCTGTGGTTTCAGAGATATAAGATTGCACCATGAAGACCGCGACCAACGCCACGAGCAAAGCAATCGTCGGCCACACAACACGTCGGTCAACGATCCACGTCAGGTCAAGCTTGGTCTGCCGGTCTTCGGCAGGCAACAAGTTGATTTCTACGCAAAGCGATTTCTTTTTTCCCTTGGCAGCCATTTAGAACTTCCTTAAAGCAAGTCCCAGTGCGGGAGTATAAACGTTCGACAGTGCCATGGGCATTCCTTCGTCACCGACAACACCCGGATCACAAGGAATTCTTGCGAACGGATTCAAGCCTTCGCATTCAATTGAAAGCTTGTCCTTCAAGTATTCGCAGAGATTCGGCAGGTTTGCTCCGCCGCCGCAAACCATGAGACGGACAGGCTTTTCACCAGATTCGCTCGTCGAGTAGTAGCGCAGACCGAATTCTACAGAGCTCACCACTTCTTCGTAAGCGAGCTGCAGAACGGACTCCACTTCCGAGACCGAGCGATCCTTGACCATGGTCAGGTCATTCTTTTCAAACATTTCATGGCAGGTACCTTCGTCGATGCCCAGGTGACGAGTCAAAGTCGAAATGACCGATTCCACCGATCCTATGGTCATGGTTCGAACCGAGTGGAACTGACCTTCGCGGAGGAACGTCATCGTGGACTTCTTTTCTCCGATATCGAGAAGGGCGACTGTCTCCTGAAGCCTGTCTTCCGGAACCGTTGCCACATAAGCATTGGCAATGCCAAAAACATCTACATCGATGGCTGTCAATTTATAACTGGCAAGCGAAAAGAGTTTCGAATAATCCCCTAAAATTTTGTTCTTGGCAGCCACGACCAGGGACTTCACTTCGCCCTTTCCGTCGCGTTCAATTACCTGATAATCCAGCATGATGTCTTGGTCATCAAACGGAGGTTTTGCCTGTGCGGTCTGCACCACGATGGCGTCTTCGTTTCCGTTCTTCGGAACCTTTGCCACGCTTTTATCCGCAAGAACACCCGCAGACCAACCGATCGAAGTCACCAAGTCATCCTTCGTGAAATCCGGAAAGTTACGGGTCATCAAGCGGACGACCGCTTCACGAAGTTTTGCTTCATCTTGAATTTCGTTATCGACGAAAGCACCTTCAGGGGTCGGTTCCATGTCCACAGCCATGATACTGCGAGAATTACCTCGTCCGTGATGCACACGAACGACCTTAATACGGTAATGACCGATGTCAACGCCAATGGTCTGGCGCTCACCTCGGATTTTAGCGATAAGATCCAAAGCCAAAATACAACCTCTACCCAAAGAATTTCGGGATTAATTTAATTCTACTTTTCCTAAAGCTCGATGTCAATAGTCTTTTGCCTAACTGCTTGAAAAAGCAACGACTTAGGCGTTTTCTCCACCCTCACTAAGATACCTTTTGTGCACGTCTTTCTTGGAATATATACTGTAAGACGCGCTCCTGAGTTTCACTGAAATCGCCGATAAAAGAGGCGCTGTGATCTATTCCACCCGCCTTCTCGTTGATTTGCCCCTGGTGCAACTGTCTCAAGATACGGATTTGCAGATTTTCTTCTCCAAATCCCGGCAGATTAAAACGGATGTACACCAAGGAATTTTCAGGGACCTGTTCCGGCAGAGTTAAAAGAATACCGCCGGCGGAAAGATCCACCAAATAACCATCCATCTGTTTTTCGCCAAAAGCCAAATGGACCGGAAAACGCACCGCAAGACGCAACCAACGACGGAGCTGCTCTTTATGCAACTTTGTCGAATGCTGCAAAAGAAGCGTATTCTGGCTAACGCCAGCCACGCTGACCTTCGCCGAATATACGGCTTCCCCTGGGATATTCAAACGGACCTGCACCTTTTCACCGACTAGCGATTCTGCAAAGAAAACGTCTTTCTTCAAAACGCCCCAGTAGACCTCGTTCATAAAATTAATCTTGGTATGGACCGTTTGT
Organism: Hallerella sp.; assembly: GCF_022776125.1. Lineage (NCBI taxonomy): Bacteria > Pseudomonadati > Fibrobacterota > Fibrobacteria > Fibrobacterales > Fibrobacteraceae > Hallerella > Hallerella sp. The sequence continues at coordinate 32,009 of NZ_JALFIA010000082.1, forward strand.
TCCACGCCCTTGCCTTTGGGCAAAAGAAGCGTCGCCTCTTTTCCAAGCGCAAATTGACGGGTAGAGATGCAAGAATACTGGGCAGCCTTGTCCAGATGGCCAAGCTTTTTGCGGAGCGTTGAGATCAGATGCCTGTCCGCGGGAGAGATTTTTTCAGCGCCGCCGTTTAATTTGTATACAAAATTCACCGCTTCTTCAAACAGGAGCGGAGAATTCAGTATCGAATCCTTGTTCGAAAAAGAAGACTGTCGAACCAAGCGTTCAAGCATATCCTGCTCTTTTTCGCTCAAGTTCAACGGTTTGATCTTCTCTTCAAATTTTTCGGTGGCAAACATTCTGCCGACTTCTCGACGATGATTATTTCGACTGATTTCCATCAAAACGATGAGAATTAAAATCATCGTTGCGACAAGCAAAATCCAGCCGAGCATTTCGATCGAGAATTCCAAACATTACCCCCAGATTCCAGCGACGTAGGAGCCAAGGATTTTGCCAGAGAGCGTTTGACCCAGGAACGGAGAATTTTCCACGCCACCTGCAAAAGTCTTGGAAGTGACGTCGGTAACGCCATTCGGATCAAAAACGACGAGCGAAGCCTTTTTACCCGGAGCAAGGCTTACCACGTCCGCACCGGCAATTTCTGCTGGCTTTGAAGAAAGAACTTCAACAGCACGCTTTTCACCAAGACGTTCCGTTAATCTATTCCAAAGTGCCGGAAGTGCAATTTCGAGAGAAATCGCGCCGGGGACAGCGTCTTCAAAATTCACTTCCTTGTCTTCGCGGTGTACCGGGAAGTGGTTGATGCTCACCGCCTGGATCGTGCCGTCTGCAAGCCCCTGCCAAAGCGCATCACGATCATCGGACGAGCGTACTGGCGGATGCAGGTTCAAACTGGTGTTCAAGGTTGCCACTTCTTCATCGCAGAAGAGCAGATGATGAATATCCACGTCGCAAGTCACATCGACGCCCATTTCACGGGCACGGCGAATCAAATTGAGTGCCGATTTGGAAGTCACCTGCTTGATGTGCATCGGCACACCGAGCCAGCGGGACATTTCAAGAAGCGAGAAGAGCGGAAGCGTTTCCGCCTGTTCCGGAACACCCTTCATGCCAATCATGTCGGAGAAGTTTCCTTCGTTCACATAACCACCGTGAGCGAGAGAATAGTCATACGGCAAGAAGAAGAAACGTTTCTTCGTCATTGCACCATATTCAAGGCAAAGGCGTAAAAAACGCATCGAACCGAAAGCCTTGTTGCCGTCGCCGAAACCGGCAACGCCACCGTCGGCAAGTTCGCACATTTCAGCTAGAGCCTTCGCTTCATAATCCTGGTTGATTGCGCCAAGAACGCGGATGTCATAACCCTGATAACCGAGAGCCGCCTTTTCTGCGACCAAGCGCTGAATACCATCAACCGGGTTTGCGGTACTTTCATAAAGACCACCATAAAAGCCACCACGGTGCATGGCGCGAAAACCGTCACGATACGTATAAATGTCGTCACGCTTCGGTTCCTGGAAATCGATTCCCAAGGCAAAGAGTGCCGGAATGGCAAGAGCGCCATTTACGTCCACGACCGGAGTTCCTTCCGGTGCAGAATCGCGAAAGACACCGTCCACAATCGAAATCGTCGTCGCCGCTTCAAAGTTTCCGTTCACAAAAGGACGGACATTTTTCAAAATCACATTATCCATTTGCACGACCTCCCGAAAGGAGATAAAGAGCCGACATACGAACAGCCACGCCATTCGTCACCTGAGCGAGAATTACAGAATGTTCACCATCCGCGACGTCCGAATCGAGTTCCACACCGCGGTTGATAGGCCCCGGATGCATAATTAAAGCGGAATCCTTGGCCTTGTCCAAAACTTCTTCAGTCACACCAAAGTAATTGCGGTATTCGCGAAGACTCGGAAGCAAGGAATCTTCCATGCGTTCCTTCTGAAGACGGAGCGCGATTACCGCATCTGCACCAGCAACAGCCTTCTTCACATCGGTTTCCCAAGAGACGTTCGGGAAGTCCGCACGGTAACGCGGAAGCAGCGTACTCGGTCCACAGAGCGTAACCGAAGCTCCGAGAGTCGTCATACCCCAGGAGTCGGAACGGGCTACGCGGCTGTGGCGAATGTCGCCGACAATCGCAATCTTTTTACCCTTCAAATTTCCAAGTTTCTGTTCAATGGTGAACATGTCCAGAAGAGCCTGCGTTGGATGTTCGTGAGCGCCATCGCCCGCATTCAAAACGATTGCATTCGAATGATCCGCGATGAACTGGGGAACACCTGTCCCCTTGTGACGGACCACGACAACATCGATCTTCATCGATTCAATATTGCGAAGCGTGTCGAGAAGAGTTTCGCCCTTCTTCACACTTGAACTGGAACTGGAGAAGTTTACAATGTCTGCAGAGAGACGCTTTTCTGCGAGTTCAAAGCTTGTGCGGGTACGCGTGCTGTTCTCGAAGAACAGGTTTACAATCGTGAGACCGCGGAGGGAAGGGACCTTTTTAACCGGACGTTCCAAGAGCTGACGGAATTCAACCGCCGTATCCAGAATCGTGCGGATGTCGCTTTCGCTAACGCCCTGAAGGCCTACGAGATGACGGATGGACAGAGAAGATGTCATACATTCTCCACTTGAACAAGATAAACGGCTGTTTCCGGATCGACCGGTTCAATCAGCACCCGAACTTCTTCATTTGCCAAAGTCTTGACCGAAAGGCCCGTGGCATCTGCCGCAATCGGCAGTTCCCGATGGCCGCGGTCCACCAAGACACAAAAACGAATCGCCGCCGGACGTCCCATATCAAGAATCGCTTGGATGGCTGCACGGGCAGAACGTCCCGTGTAAAGGACGTCATCGACAAGAATGACCGTTTTCCCTTCGACGGACGCAGGCATTTCCGTAATGCGCATTTCTGTAGTCGCGAGAGGCTTGCGGTAATGGAAGTCATCGCGGTAGAATGTCGCATCGAGGCTTCCACATGGGATTTCGACGTGATAGCGGTTCGACAAACGTTCTGCAAGCTTACGAGCAAGCGGAATTCCACGGCTCGCCATGCCGAGAACAAGGACATTTTCTGGAGAAGAAATCAGCTCCGACACAGCCGACGCCATGTTGTCCAAGGCGGTTTCCATCGCCTTTGCGTCGAGAAGCTGACGGATCCTTTTGCAATTATCCTTCACTACAGGCTCCTTTTTCAAGATTTTTCCAATAGGAAAATGTAGTTTTTATGTCAAAACATAACCAACTTGGAGATTCCATTTATGTTCAATCAGCTTGACCTCCCAAAAAGCGGAGAAACAATCGCCATCATCAAGACGAACCACGGTGAAATGCGCGCACGCCTCTTCCCGGAAATCGTTGGCGAATGCGCTACGAATTTCATCGAACTTGCCCAGCAGGGCAAATACGACGGCGCTCCGTTCCACCGCATCATCAAGGGTTTCATGATTCAAGGCGGTGACTTTACCCGCCGGAACGGCACGGGTGGCCATGCAGCACAGGGTCCAAATTCGACCATCGGCGACAAGTACGACGAACGCCTCACCCACTTGCGCGGTGCTCTCAGCTGGGCAAAGACCATGATGCCTCATTCCATCGGAAGCCAGTTCTTCATCGTTCACCCGGCAGAAGGAACGCACTTCCTCGACCATCCGGCTAAAGGCGGTCCGGCAGAAGGCTACTCCGTTTTCGGCCAGCTCTTTGACGGTTTTGATGTTCTGGACGATATCGCCAGCGTTCGCACCGACGGTCAGGACTATCCGTACGAAGACGTCCTTATCGAATCGGTAACGATTGAAACGGTCGCCTAATACTTTTTCATCAAAGTTGAGTGCCATTTGAGAAGCGCCGAAAAAAAATGTTCTGCGCCCCTTGACAGGGAGAATTTTTTTTTCTCAATTTGGTGCACTCAAACGGGGTTATAGCTCAGTTGGTAGAGCACAACGCTGGCAGCGTTGGGGTCAGGAGTTCGAATCTCCTTAGCTCCATAACAGAAAAGGATCCGCATCAAGCGGGTCCTTTTCTGTTTTATGAACATTCAGATGATGAGAACTCCTGGGCGCTGGATTTCGATGAACGAAATTCTATAATAACCAAAAAATCCCGCATTTCTGCGGGATTTCTTCTGACATAGCATGTAAGGGACTCGAACCCTTGTTACCGGCGTGAGAGGCCAGCGTCCTAGACCACTAGACGAACATGCCAAAATTCAGGACAAATAGTAGAAATATTATTCGCGGTAGTAAAGGTCAAGATTGCTTTCCACGTTAGCAGCCTTTTCCAGGTTCTGCACGTATTCATTGAAAAGCATCGCATAACCGAAGCGCCAGGTATTGGCCAAGTCTTCCGTAAGAGCGGTCTTTGCAGCGGTGGTATCCGGAACAGAACGGTTCAGGATTTTCACCATAGCGGCACCGTCATTCGTCACGACCGGTTCACCCCATTCGCCAACCTTCTGCTGGGAAAGAATGCGGAAGAGAGTCGGGTTCGAATAGCCGATGCCCGGAACAAAGCCGTCGAAAGAAGCGGTAGCCTTTTCGATTGTCACCTTTTCCACGCTCGTATCAGCCTTGGCAGAACCCGTAGCGGAATCCGTCACAAGTTCCACAGCCTTCACCTTTTCAGCAACGGAATTCAGGTAGTGAGCAGCGGCGTCCTTCGATTCCTGAAGGAGAAGGTTGCGCTTAATTTGTTCGTAATACGGACCGATATTGCGCTTGCCTGCTTCGAGAGTTTCGATACGGTTCACAACAATCACGAAGTCGTTGTTCTTGAGAGCGCCAGAGACCTTGCCTTCTGCGAGGTCCGGACGTTCCTTGTTCACGAATGCGAAAGCGGAAAGACCGCCGACAAAACCCACTTCCTGGATTTCATCGTCACGACCGAGCCAAGCGGTTTCACGAACCGGAACCTTACGAGCGGCAGCGGCATCGATGAAGGAGGAATCACTTTCTTCCACAGCGGACTTGATGCCTGCGAGGATCTTTTCCAAGCTGTCGATGGTTTCCGGAGAAGCGGTCACGGAGAAGAGAATGTGAGCGGCCTTCACCTTTTCAGTCCCGGTCGAATCCTTCATCTTGCCGAGGCTCTGAATGATGTGGTAACCAAACTTGGTGCGGACCGGTTCGGAGATAGCGCCGGAATCGAGAGCGAAAGCAACGTCTTCGAATTCCTTGACCCAAGTGCCACGAGCCGTGTAATCGCCGAGGAGACCGCCATTTGCAGCCGTACCGACGTCTTCACTTGCAACCTTGGCCATTTCTTCAAAGCTGGAAGTGGAGTTCGAATCCTTCACCTGGTAGTAAACGGTCATCGCATACTTGCGGATTTCTTCTTCATCCTTTGCAGTCGGTTGAATCGGAAGGTATGCATAAGCGAGACGAACCTGATCCTTCGTCACGAAGAAGCTGTCCTGATGAGCGTCGAAGTAAGCGTTCACCTTGAGACTATCTACGGAAGCCGAATCGACCTGGAAATCATTTGCCGACGTAAAGGCGACTTCGACATCCTGGGAGACGAGGCGGTTGTTCACGTTCCACTGGGATTCGAGGCTCGTCGGGTGAGCGTTCGCGGTCACGAAAATCTGCAACTGGTGCAGAGGAATCGTCATTGTCTTGAGTTCCTGTTCGTAGTTCTGCATGTTGAGCCATTCGTATGCGGCCGGAGTTTCGAGCCAAGCATCAAATGCAGCCTTGTCGAAAGCGGTGTCGAGAAGGAACTTCGGAAGGGTCTGGATGAACGTCTGAACATTCTGAGCGGCTTCCTGTTCGCTAGCGGAGTTCGCCTGGATTGCGTAAACGCGCTGCTGGGCTTCTTCACCGACGAGACGGCGAACGACATCTGGATTGTTCTTGAGTTCAGCCTTCATTTCTGCGACAGATGCATAAAGCGCATTTTCATCGAACTGAGCCTTGAGGAGTTCCTGCTGGACGAAGGACTGGAAAATGTTGTTGCGGAGCTGGGCGCGCTGTTCGTCGCTCAGGTTCTGCCCCCGGTAGTTGGTCTCGGTGATGCGGTTCACACGGTTGTTGAATTCCGCATACGGAATTTCCACACCGTCCACACGGCCGATCGGATACTGGTGAGACTGTTCCGGCGTACGGTCCATCGCAAGGAGACCGAGCGCAATGCCTACTGCAAAAATGGCAATGACCCATTTCGCGTTTTCGTTAATCCATGTCAGCATAGAGTAAACTCCATTTATTTTCCGCCAAATGTAATAAAAAAATCCACTCTAACGGAGCAAGCCCTTTTATATAGCCGTATTTTAGGATTTTTTCTATTATGGGAAACGCCTTCAAACATCAACACTTAGAGGCTACAGTGTACGATATATTGATCCTTGGTGCCGGTATCGCCGGCTTAAGCGCAGCCATTAAGGCGGCAGAACACGGTCATTCCGTTCTCATTTTAACCAAGGGGGCAAAACCGGATGGTTCATCCAACTACGCCCAGGGCGGCATCTGCTCCGTCACTGACCCCAAAGATTCTTTCAAATTGCACCAGGAAGACACCTGCGAAGCGGGTGCAGGACTTTGCAAAAAGAACGCCGTCAAGATTCTCGTCGAAAACGGTCCAAAGACAATCGATCAGCTGGTGAAATGGGGGGTAAAATTCACCCCGGCGGAATCGAACGATGCGAACATCCGCTTTGACCTTCACCTCGAAGGCGGCCACAGCCATCGCCGTATTCTCCATGCCGCGGACTTGACCGGCAAGGAAATCATGAGAGCCCTCCTTGTGAAGATCCATGAATTCCCGAACATCACCTTCCTTGAAAACGCGCTGATCGCCGATTTGATTTTGAACAAGAACAAGACCCGAGCCCTGGGCGCAAAGGTCATCCACCAGAAGACCGGGGAAATCGAAGCGATTTTCGCCAAGGTGACCATCATGGCTACAGGCGGTGCTGGACGCCTCTGGTTCCACACGATCGACCCTCCTGATGCTTGTGGTGACGGTATTGCGATTGCAGCACGAGCAGGCACCGCGATCCAAGACGTGGAATTTATGCAGTTCCACCCGACATCCCTCTATGCCCCGAGCCTCAAAAAGGCGTTCCTTATTTCGGAAGCGGTTCGCGGATACGGTGGAATCCTCAAGAATTCGAAGGGCGAAGAATTTATGAACGGCGTGCATCCGCTCCGTTCCCTTGCCCCGCGCGACATCGTTGCCCGCGCTATTCACCGTGAAATGAAGCGCACCGGCGAACCTTGTATGTTCCTCGACGTCACGGCCCATAATCCGAAAGACACAAAAACCCACTTCCCGCACATTTACGCAAAGTGCCTTTCCGCTGGTGTCGATATGACGAAGGAATGGATTCCGGTCGTTCCGGCAGCGCACTATATGTGTGGCGGCGTTCTCGTAGACACCTGGTCCAAGACGCAGATCGAAGGACTTTACGCTTCGGGCGAGGTGGCTGCTACAGGCGTACACGGAGCAAACCGTCTTGCTTCGAACTCACTTCTCGAAAGCGTTGTCTTTGCTCTCCGCGCAGTGGAAAACATTGAAAAGACTGGCATTCTCAAAAAGTCCTTCCGCACACCGACCATCAAGTCGGAAAAGGTCAAAATGACCGGCGGCGAACATTGGAAAAAACGCACCGTCGAAGCCAAGAAGCTCATGTGGGAAAAGTGCGGCATTGTTCGCTCGGTAGCTGGCTTAAACGAAGGACTCGCTAAGCTTCGCGAATTCAACAGCGAAGTCGAAGCCGAAATGAAGAAGCCAGGAACCAAGACCGTCGCCCTTCTCGAATTCCGCAACGCCGTCGAAAGCAGCATCCTGATCGTAAAGAGCGCTCTCGCCCGAAAGGAATCCCGCGGTCTGCAGTCGATTCTCGACTACCCGAAGATGTCCCCGAAGCTTGTACATCACAACATCTATTTGAAGTACCCGCTCGAGAACAACTAATCTTCCAAGCAAATCACAAAAAAGCTCCGTGGAATTGCGGAGCTTTTTTTGTTGACCAAAAGACCTTTTAGTTTTTCAGTCCAATCCACGGGAAGATGTTGTCGCGGGATTCAATTTCCGAAAGCAGAGCTTCATCTTCGAATTCCCCGTTGAACATCGCCGAAAGCTTCATGAAGTCGCGTTCGTGATTTGCCAAGCGTTCGCGGGCATAGCCTTCCGCGGAATTGTTGTGAATCATGAACGCCCAGTCCGAAGCCTGGTACAGCACAAGTTCGCGTTCCATCTGTGCGAGAATTCTCTTTTGAAGAGCCGTCTGCGAAGGCACCTTTTGGGCCGCCTGAAAGAGCGAGAACATCTTGAAGAATTTCGGATAGATGTATTCGACCTGAGGATTGACCCAGACCGAAGCAAAACCATTTTCTCCCCATGAGGAGAAAATCGGATTGTGAGCCACCGTATCTTCCGGATCCATCTGCATTTCGTTCACCGAAGCGAGCTGCAAAATTTCGGAAGAGGCGGCACGTTCAAAGACAGCTTCAATAAACTGCGGGCCTTCAAACCACCAGTGGCCAAAGAGTTCTGCATCATACGGGCAAAGAACGCAGGGACGGTGGGATTCCATCTGCGAACCGAGTTCCGCCATCAAGGCTTCACGGTTTGCCACGAAAAGTCGGGCGTGCTCGCGGGCCAGGTTCATCGCCTGCCAAGGATGGTAGAGAGCCTTCTGTTCCCCACCGGTAATGCGGCAGTACTTGAATCCGGAATCGATCGGAGAATTTCCGGCAAAGAAATATTCACCGAGATACTCGCGGTCGAGTTCCTTCGAAATATCTTTGTAGAATTCGCGGTAATCCGGATGACCCGGATAGCCACGCTGACGACTCCAGACTTCCACCGAACTAGCCTGCTCACGTCCCAGAACGAGAAGTCCGGACGGAGTCTTGATCGGAGCGAATACACCGTACTTCGGGGCCGGATCGGCAAGCAGCACGCCATGGGTTTCCATGAAGAAATACTGCAAGCCCTGTTCCGCCAGATATTCGTCGAGTCCATCAAAGAATCCGCATTCCGGAAGCCAAACACCCTTCGGGGCGCGGCCAAAGGCATGTTTAAAAGCTTCAATCGTCAAGCGAATCTGCAAACGGATGCTTTCCGGTTCCGCCTGGTAAGCAGGAAGGAACGGATGCGTTCCGATACACGTCAAAAGAGAAAGCTTTCCACGGCGTTCGAGAGCTGCGAATTCCGAAAGAATATCGCGCTGCAAGCGATTTTCCCAAAGTTCGGAAAGTTCCATGATACGAGCCGCATAGAACTTTGCAATCTGCAAACGCTCCGGATCCTTTTCCAAACGGCGCAATTCCTTGTGAGCGAGTTCCTGCAGCTTTTCCAAGTGGCGAGAATAACGTTCGCAAAGAAGCTTGTCCGAAAGCATCGCAATCAGCGTCGGAGAGATGCTCAAGTTGAGCGTCCCTGGAACACCCTTTTCCGCTAAATGCGAAAGGGACTGCACAAGCGGCAGATACGATTCGGTCAACGCTTCAAAAAGCCAGTTTTCTTCCAAAAAACGGTCATATCTCGGATTGCGCACGAACGGTAAATGCGCGTGTAGCAACAGATAAAGCTGACCATTGCAAGCAGTATTCAAACTAGACCCTAAACCTTAAAAATTACTCGGTACGCTTCACCACAACCGGAACGATCGTCGTCGGGAAGTCGCCATCCTTATCGGTTGCAAAGACCGGTATGATCTGCGTCGAATCCGGAAGATCCTGTTCAAAAGAAAACGTGCCATCCGGGTTCAGCGGGAACGGTTCGCCACGTACCTGGAGATGTGCGTCCGGACGGGTTCCGCCGTACACGATCAAGCGTGTCTTGACCCAGAGGAAGAAATCCTTGCCGTAATTGACGGAACCCGGAGTCGGCTGAAGAACCGAGCCGCTCGAAAGCAGACTGGATTCGCTCGAAAGGGAGCCCGAGAAAAAGGATTCCGAAGAACTGGCGAGATGTTCGAGCCAAGTCGCCACCGACTGACTGGAAAGGCCCGAACTTCCGAATCCGCCGATACCGGCTCCACCGAGGGAAGCCTTAAAGAAGACGCTTTCGGAATTTGAAACGGACTTCTTGACATTTTCATAACTGAAAACCTGCATCGCCGGAGCTTCGACGATCGGTTCAAACTTGCCTTCCGGAGTCTTGGTGCCGAGAGATGCGCTGAAAGAAGTTGCAACCCGATTCTGAACATACCAGCTCTTGGCATCGGCAGGGACTTCAATATCCTGAAACTTGAGCCTCTTGTTCTTGCGAACGGTCAAGTCCTTGGAAACGTCATACAAGCGGAGAACGAGAGTTCCGTTACCCTGAAGAGCGCCCTTTAAACGTTCTTCCTTCACGTCCCAGAATGCGTGGAGGAAGTTCGGATCGCGCTGCATCAAGACGAGGTATTCCGGAGAGAATTCCGACGGAATCTTCTGGATGTTTTCAATCTTTTCGGCCACCTTGGTAGCCGCATTTGCGACAGCCTTCGTAGCCTTTTTCACAGCCGGCTTCACCACGTTTTTGACAGTATTCGTGGCAGCGTTTCTTGGAGTAGAGTCCTTCGTAGCGGGCTTTTTCGTTACAGCGGTCTTAGCCGGAGCCACCTTTGTCGCAACAGTCTTGGCTGTAGTCGCCTTCGCCGTTGCAGACTTTGCGGTCTTGCTTGCAGCGGTTTTCTGCGTCACAGTCCGCTTGATTTCTTCGACCTTGGACTTCACAGAAGCCTTAGCCTTGCGCGACGCTGTCTTGAGTTCGGCGACCTTGGTTTCCGCCTTCTGCGAAATCGCCTTCAGCTCCTGAACCTTCGCCTTTTCCTTTTTCACTACATCTTTCACAGTCTTCTTGACCGCGGTAGTGAGACTAGACTTTACTGTAGCCTTCTTTGTCGTGCTCATGTTTGACACTCCTTTGGCGCAATCAATGCACCTTTTTCGGCTTATTACCCCAATTGCCTACGCCTGTAAGACCGATTGCAATTCCAACGAACTTTTCGTCCCAAATGGAAGATTCCTCCGACTTACGAACGCCGCCCTGGATTGCGATATCCACTTTCGTGCTTCGCCTCCCAAGAGGAAATCCGGAGCCTATACCAACTCCGTACTCCGTGACATCGGAAATGTAATAATTTCTATACCAAGCTCCGAGTCTAAAGTCCATTCTTTGGACATAATTCTTAAAGTAATCTGTCGAACCGGAACGTTCGTAGCCAATTGCGGCCATAAATTCGCTCTGCGTTTTGGTCGTATCTTTCAAATTCCAAGATCCGCCGACGTTACGAATGTCGGCGTCCCAGCTTCGAAGCATAAAGTCAAGTAAAATATTGTGCTTTTTGTGGAAGCGGTAAGCAAACCCGGTAGCCATGGTCGGCGGCACTTCAATTTCACGGTCGAGCTTTGTCGGAACAAGCGTATCCGTTTCGCTGAACTCGATGTTGTATTCCAGATCGTTCTTGAGCGTGTAGGCAGTCGTATAAGAGAAGTAGAACGAGGAATTGCGTCCCTTGTAATGAACAGCACCCGTGTAATAAGCCGGATGATCCTTGATTTTCCAAGAACCTTCTGCGGTTTCCGTAATATCGGAGCTGTTGGTCGCCCAAGCATCCGTTTCTGCAACTTCACTGTTATCACCGCCCAAGGTCAGTTTGCGGGAAACGGAACCCATCACAAAGTGAGCGGTAAATCCCAAAGAAAGGCGACGGAAAAACGGAAGGCGTACCGCATAACTCGGTGTGATTTCATAAATATTGCCCTGATACTTGAGACTTGCAAGATTTGTCTGCGTCGAATCACTGACTTCTTCATCAAAATTCGACGAATACTTTTGCGAAAGAGCCACGGCAATCGTTCCAAAATCGTGCATGGCAAAAACAAAGGAAAGCAATGGAATTTCAAGAGTCGAAGACGCGTAAGACTTATCGCTCTTTGAAGCCACGTTTTCTTCAAAAGTCATAGTCGCATTAAAGGACGTGTACTTTTCAAACGCAAGAGAGGCCGGGTTCCAATCCACAATGCCACTGCCCACTTTAGCTCCGCCCGCATATCCGCGGCCAAGCGTAATCGCGGAAGCGCCTTCGGTCGGCTTACCCAAAGCTTCAAGACCCATCATCGAAGCGGCACTCGCCGCGATCGTTACAAGGAAAACGGAAAGAAGAATTTTGCGGATCATTCGTCATCCCCCCGCTTGGTAGCAAGCCAGAGCTTCAAATTCATCGGCTGACTGATGTAGTCAGTGAAATCGTAACGCGAGTAAGTCTGATAATCCATGAAGATGTACACGGAGTCACCGTCGTCAGTAATATGGTCGTAATAGAGCGTATCGTAAGGGGCGAGCATCGGATAGCCCATGCGCAAAACGACCCGCATCTTCGCCCCCTTGCCTGCGTGGTTGATAAAGGAGCGCATGCCCTGAGTCAGCTGAAGTCCGAGGGTATCGCCTTCCATGAAGACGAGGTTCGGATGTCCATACTTTTTGATGTATTCACGGTTTAACTTGTACGTTTCCGAAGATTCCATATCGACGCCGTTCGAATCCACAAACGTCGCAGCGACAACTTGGACTGGAAACCCTAGTTCGGAGCCTTCCGTCGAAGAACTACGACCCATCTTGAGCTGGGCAAGGACGACCGCCTGGCGGACATCGTTGCTATCGCCTTCCGTGTACGGGAACTCATCTCCATAGAATTCATTCAAGGCGGACATGATTCTTTCACTCGGAATTTCCACGAGCAGGGATTCCAGAACGCCACCGTGCAAAACGATGCAGTCCGAACATTCATCCTTGTAGGAACTGATGATCGCGGAGCGGAATGCCCAGATGTTTTTGTAAATGTCCCTTCTCGTCGTATCGCCATCGGAAACCGTCGTCTGCGTGTATCTCTTGACACGAAGGAACGGTACCACGTCGGCGCCCGGTCCGTAGAAGCGATAGAGGCGCTGGGCTTCCGGAGCAGAAATGCGAAGCTGCACACGGGCGGCTTCCGTGACCTTCGCCAAATCCTCGTAGAACGCATGCGGAAGGTCAATCTTCAAAGCGGAGTCCAAAGAGGAAATCTTGACTTTATAAGTGGTATCTGCGGAAGTCGCCTTTTTGAATGATTCGCGAAGACCTGCGACCCAAAGGGAATCCTGGATGTTGCCTAGACTGTCGACAAAAGCAGAACCTTCACCCGTTTCAATGATCCAGGAGAACGTGAGTTCAAGAGTTTCCTTGAGCGGAAGGGAATCCGATTTGAAGCGAGCCTTATCGTAGAAGCCGGAGTCCGGATAGAGGGCAAGGAAAGCGGAGCGATATTCTTCCGAGCTGTCTGCCGAATATTGCGCAAAGAAGCTCTTATCGCGGAAACCGATGTCCAGGACCCAATCGTGTTGCATGCCGTTGACCGCGCCGACGACACCCTGGTAATAATTGATACGCGGTGTACTGTCAAAGCCCACTTCATACGAAGAGAGTTCAAGGTCGCTGATTTCGACCGTTTGCACTAAATAGTTCGAAGGAAAGCCCTGATCGTCCAACCAGGTGACCAAAGCGTCTCCATCCGAGTCGAAAATGCACGATGCAAGCAAGAGCATCGGCAAGATGGCAAATACGAAAAACTTGAATTTCTTCACGGAAACTCCGAAAAAAGGAAACTACACGTGCAAATATACAAAGTCTTCTTTCGCAAGATTTCTAGATTTTGCCCGTTAAAACTTTTTTAGGGACATCTCCCTGAGGCCATTATGAAACCTTTCCACGCATATTTCCAGAACATCAATGGAACTGATACCTATCCGCTCGACGAAGTCATTTATCGCAGCAAGGTCGATAACAGCCTTCTCGAAGTCCATCACGACCGTGAAGCCCTCGCAGAACGCTCCCCAGAAGAATGGAAGAAACTCTTTGCCGAACGTCGCATGAGCTTTAAGCCGGAAGACATGAGCGGTATCTGGAGCAAGCGTGAAATGGTTCTCCCGGAAATGCCTGTCGAAGACATCGTGACGATGCGCGAAGGCTGGAGCCCGCTTTTTGACGCAGCCCCGCTCGCCAAAGAACTCGGCATCAAGAGCCTCAAGGTCAAGCTTTGCGGCAATTCCCACACCGGCTCTTTTAAGGACCTCGGCATGACGGTTCTCGTAAGCCAGGTGAACCACATAATTAAAAAGCAGATCCATGAAATCGACGCGGTCGCTTGCGCATCTACCGGCGACACCTCTGCAGCTCTGAGTGCTTACTGCGCCAAAGCAGGCATTCCGTCAATCGTATTCCTCCCGGCAGGCAAGACGAGTACCGCTCAGCTGATTCAGCCGATTTCGAACGGCAGCATCGTGCTCGCCCTCGACACGGACTTTGACGGCTGCATGAAGATTGTGCAGGAAGTCACAAAGGATAACCGCATTTACCTCGCGAACTCGATGAACAGCCTCCGCGTGGAAGGCCAGAAGACGATTTCTCCGGAAATCTGCCAGGAACTCGGCTGGAAGGTTCCGGATGTGGTCATTATCCCGGGCGGCAACCTCGGTAACGTAAGCGCTCTCGCCAAGGGCTTTGAAGACTGCAAAGCGATGGGTCTCATCAATAAGATTCCTCGCATTGTCGTCGCTCAAGCGGAACACGCAAATCCGTTCTACCAGGCTTACGAACGCGGCTTCGACAAGCTCGTTCCGGTTCAGGCCAAGAAGACCCTCGCAAGCGCGATTCAGATCGGCAACCCGGTCAGCTATCCGAAGGCAGTACGCGCCATTCAGAATACGAACGGCATAGTCGTGAGCGTGACGGAAGAAGAACTTGCAAACGCCGCTCACCGCGCAGACCGCATCGGTCTTTACGCTTGCCCGCACACGGGCGTCGCACTCGGCGGTCTTGAAAAGCTCGTTGCCGCAGGCAAGATCGACAAGGAAGAAGAAGTGATTGTCATCAGCACCGCCCACGGTCTGAAGTTCACCGAATTCAAGGTCGGCTACCATGAACAGAAGCTCGAAGGCATTCAGAGCAAGTTCGCAAACCCGATTTTCAAGGCTCCGGCCGAAATCGGCGCTGTGATGGATATTCTCAAGAAAGAAATGGCGAACCGGAGACGCTAAGAAATGGTTTTGAATGCCATCTGGCTCATCTTCTTTTTTGGAGCTTTTATCGCGTGCTTTGTCCAATGGATTGCCTTTGGAGATTCGGGGATTTTCAACAAGACAATCCTTTCTGCATTCGATATGTCCAAGACGGCGTTTGAAATCTCGATTGGTCTCACAGGCATTCTGAGCCTTTGGCTCGGCATTATGAAAATCGGGGAAAAAGCGGGAGCCATACAAGTTCTTGCAAAGATTGTTCAGCCGCTCTTTACCCGTCTCTTTCCCGAGATTCCCAAGGATCATCCGGTCATCGGCACGATGCTCATGAACATCAGCGCGAATATGCTCGGTTTGGACAATGCGGCAACGCCGATGGGCTTACAGGCCATGAAGCAGTTGCAGGAGCTGAATCCGAACGAAGACAAGTCCGTTGCAAGCGATTCCCAAATTCTCTTTCTCGTTTTGAACGCAAGCGGTTTGACGCTCATCCCGGTCAGCATCATGACCTACCGTGCGCAGATGGGCGCCGCAAACCCGAGCGACGTGTTCCTTCCGATTCTTCTTGCGACTTTCTTCAGTACGATTGCAGGCATTATCGCGATCAGCTTCTTTCAAAAGATCAAGCTCAAGGATCCGGTGACGCTTCTTTGGCTAGGCGGTCTTTGCGCAGGCGTGATCGCACTTCTCGCCTACTTTAGCCGTTTGACAGCCGAAGCGCTCGGAACGACAAGCCTTTTTATTAGCGGGATCGTTCTCTTTAGCGTCATCGTTGCCTTTCTGGGCCTTGCGGTCTATAAAAAGATCCGCCCCTATGAAGCCTTTATTGAAGGAGCGAAAGAAGGTTTCCATACCGCAGTCATGGTCATTCCTTACCTCATTGCCATTCTCGTCGGCGTGGCGGTTTTCCGCGCGAGCGGTGCAATGGACCTGGTCATGAACGGCATCTCTTATCTGCTCAATCTTTTTGGCATCGGTAACGATGTGGTTCCGGCGCTTCCGACGGCCATCATGAAGCCGCTCAGCGGTGGCGGTGCCCGTGGCATGATGATCGATGCGATGAAGACTTTTGGCGCAGACAGTTTTGCAGGTCGCTTGAGCAGTATGTTCCAAGGCGCAACCGACACCACGTTCTACGTGCTCGCGGTTTATTTTGGATCGGTGGGCGTTCGCAAAACGCGCCACGCACTCACCTGCTGCTTGATTTCGGACTTGGCGGGCATTCTTTCGGCGATTACCATCGCCTATCTGTTCTTCCCGCCGACCTAATCCTTTTCACTTGAAAGCAAAAAACGCAGTTCAAACGAGCTGCGTTTTTCGCTCTAATTTTTGATTGGAAAGCTATTCTGCAGTTGCGATGTTCAAAATGATTCGCGAAACAGTTTCAATGCCTTCCACCGTCACATGTTCAAACGGACCGTGGTACGCATAGCCGCCCGTGCCGAGGTTCGGACAGGGCAATCCCATCAAGGAGAGCCTTGCACCGTCCGTACCACCGCGAACAGGATTGCTCACCGGTTCAAGACCTTCCTTTTGAATCGCCCTGCGGGCACGTTCAAGCACCTGCGGATACTGTTCAATCACCTGCATCATGTTGCTGTAGGAAGGCTCGATCTCTAGCGAAAGAATTGCATCTTCCGAATTACCGCCGAACTTAGAATTGAAGATAACGGCAAGGTTTTCCAGATACTTCAAACGCTTTTCAAACATCTGACGATCGTGATCGCGGACGATGTAGGTAAGCGTTGCACTGGAAACATCTCCCCGCATATCGATCAAATGATAGAAGCCTTCCCTGCCTTCGGTCATCGCCGGAGTTTCATTCTTCGGGAGCGCCGTTATGATTTCTGCAGCCATGAGGCTTGCGTTCTTCATAATGCCCTTGGCATTACCCGGGTGAACACTCTTGCCGCGCACTTTAAAAATCGCAGTCGCCGCATTGAAGTTTTCATACGCGACTTCACCTTCATAGCTGCCATCCACCGTATAAGCGAACTTCGCCTTGAAATACTGCAAATCAAAGAGGTCCGCACCACGACCGATTTCTTCGTCGGGCGTAAAGCCTACCCAGATATCGCCATGCGGAATTCCTTCCCCGTTACGATCGCTTTCGGCAAGGAGTTCCATCGCCGTCACAATCGCTGTAATTCCCGACTTGTCATCCGAGCCGAGGAGCGTTGTGCCATCCGTCGTGATGAGCGTTCTGCCTTTTAACGTAACGAGGTCCGGAAATTCCGAAACCTTCAATACATCGCCCGTTCCTTGGAGAACGATATCGCTTCCATCATAGTTTTCAAAAATCTGCGGTTTGGGATTCACACCGGAAAAATCCGGAGCCGTATCCATGTGGCTGATAAAGCCTATCGCGTCGTCCGATTCATGTCCAGCCGTTGCCGGGAGCATTCCGTAAACGTAGCCGTGTTCGTCGATCTTGACCCGTAAGAGTCCTATTTCTTTTAATTCTTCGGCAAGATATTTGCCGAATTCGAGTTGTTGCGCTGTACTCGGGCAAGTGTTAGAAGCTTCGTCCGAGGTCGTCGTAAAGCTTACATACTTGAGAAAACGATCTAGAATCTTCATGCCCTAAATTTATAAATGAAAAAGCCTCCCCTACTGGGGAAGCTTTTATTTTACGCTTTTCAGAAATTACTTGGCGAGCTTAGCGAGTTCAGCCTTGATCGAATCCTTTTGGGCTTCGAAGCTCTTGAACGTGCTGAGAGAGCCGTCTTCCTTGACAATGTAAGCCTTTGGAACGTAGCCGTCGCTGTAGAGTTCACCGAATTCACGGGCTTCATCAAAGAACACATCCATGCCCGCTTCTTCGAGCTTGAATTCTTCCATGTAGCTGCGGATGTCGCGTTTGTTATTTCCTCCGCTTGCCACAGCGATCGACTTGATGCCCTTGTCCTTGAATTCATTGGCGATAGCCTTGATTTCCGGCGTTGCGTGACGGCAGTGGCCGCAGGTCGTCGAGAAGTAAAACACAAAAAGCGGCTTACCGGCATAGGCTTCGAGGTTTTCTGCAGACACGGAAATGCCCGTCGCTTTCACCTTGAAGTTGAGCTTTGCCTGAGTGCCGTCAGAGAGCGTATCGCCACGGAGCGGAGCGACAGATTCCTTGAGCTTCTTTTCTTCTTCCTTCTGCTTTTCGATCGCAGCCTTGCGCTGTTCCATGATCTTTTCACGCAGACGTGTGCCCAGAGCATTCAACGTATCCTGCGGAAGCTGGAGCTTCTTCGAAGAGTCGGCCGCATTTACACGGACATCGTTCATCGACTGCTTGAACGCAGCGACGTCGAGGTCCAAAGCGGACTGTTCGGAAAGCGAAGCGATCTGCGCACCGAACTGAACACCAAGAAGGTAGGAAGCGTCGCTCGCCTGTTCGGCGGTCAGCGGAGCCGGCTTTTCCGGAGCCTTCGGAGCGGCTGCGGTATCCGTCGAGTCCTTCTTCGGCGGGAGCGGCATCTTGAGAGCCTGGAAGGCGCGAGCACGGCTATTCATCATCATGGCGATACCCGTCATCACGGAGTCAGAATACTTGATCTTAAACGCAGTGTCCTTGACCATTTTGTAGCCATCATCCACGGCAGCGGAGAAGGTCGCTTCATCCAGCGGGAATTCGAGCTGGTTCTTGGTAATGTTCTGCACCTGCATACCGAACTGGGTGCCGAGCATGTAAGCAATCTTTACTTCGTCCTTGTCGTTGAGACCCACTTTTACATTTTCAGTTTTCTGCGTATTGCAAGCAACAAGAGCGGTCGTCGCAGCAACAAGCGCGATAGAGCGTAACTTCATTCTAATGCCTCCTTGGCATATCAATTTGGCAAATAAACTAGTAAATTTTCTAATTTTCGGTTACTATGAAGCTCTCTAAGTTCTTTTATACCACGCTCCGCGAAACGCCGAGCGACGCCACCATGCCGAGCCACATCTTCCTCATGCGCGGCGGTTATATTAAACCTCTGTCCACCGGTATCTATAGTTACCTCCCGATGGGCTTCCGTGTCCTCAAGAAAATTGAAAACTTGATCCGTGAGGAAATGAATTCCATCGACGGTATCGAAGTCGATCTTCCGGTTGTGCAGACAGCAGAACTTTGGGGAGAATCGGGTCGTTACACGGCGATTGGCGAAGAACTCCTCCGCTTCAAAGATCGCAACAACCACAACATGGTTCTTGCGATGACCCACGAAGAAGCGATGACGGACCTTGTGCGCTATGTGGTTTCGAGCTACAAGCAGCTTCCGTTCATGCTCTACCAGTTTAAGACCAAGTACCGCGATGAAGCACGCGCCCGTGGCGGACTTATCCGCGTCCGCGAATTCTTGATGAAGGACGCTTACAGTTTCCACACTTCCCAGGAAGATTTGGACAAGCATTACGAACTGGAATACAAGGCTTATCAGAACATTTTCCGCAAGGTCGGCATTGAACCGGTGATCGTCCAGTCGGATACGGGCATTATGGGCGGTAAAGTCGCTCATGAATTCATGCTCGACACACCGAACGGCGAAGACTACCTGATTCTCTGCAAACACTGCGGCTACCAGGCAAACCGTGAAATCGCAACCTTCGAACGCAAACCGTTCCAGGGCGACGCCAACGCCGCTCTCGAAAAAGTTGCAACACCGAACGCTTCGACGATTGAAGACCTTTGCAAGTTCTTAAATGTGAAGGGCGAACAGACCGCCAAGTGCGTGTTCTTCGACTTCAACGGAAAGCTTGTGACCTGCGTAATCCCAGGCGACTTGGACGTTTCGGAAATCAAGCTTCACAACCTTCTCAAGGCGAAGGAACTTTACCCAGCAGAAGAGGCTCTCATTGAAAAGTGCGGCATGGTTCCGGGATTTGCAAGCCCGATCGGCGCACACGACACGATTGTCATCGTCGATCAGGCTCTCGAAAACGCATACGACCTCGTCTGCGGCGCAAACGAAAAGGGTTTCCACTACGTTCACTTCAACCCGAAGCGCGACATGAGCGGCTATCAAATCGCCGACATCGCCGAAGCGGAAGAAGGTTGCAAGTGCCCGAAGTGCGGCAAGCCGCTCTCCGAAACCCGTGGCATCGAACTTGGAAACATCTTCAAGCTCGGTACCAAATTCTCGGAAAGCATGGGCGCCACTTACCTCACCCCGGACGGCAAGAGCGAACCGATCATCATGGGCTGTTACGGCATTGGCGTGGGGCGACTCATGGCATCTGTCGTGGAAAATTCCCACGATGACTTTGGACCGATCTGGCCGAAGGCAATCGCACCGTTCCAGGTGGAAATTGTGAACATCACGAAGGACAACGAAATTGCGGACAAACTCGAAAAGGAACTGACCGATGCAGGTTTCGAAGTCCTCGTGGACGACCGCGACGAACGCGCTGGCGTGAAGTTCAAGGACGCAGACCTCTGGGGCATTCCGCTCCGCATCGCTCTCGGCAAGAAGGGTCTTGCTAACGGCGAAGTGGAATGGAAGCCGCGTGCCGAAAAGGAAATGACGATGGTGAAACTCGAAGACGTCGTCGCCAAGGTCAAGGAATTCTACAAAGACTGATTTCTTTGTTTGAACACTTGAAACGCTCCGCCCATGTGGAGCGTTTTTTGTTTACAAAAGGAACCAATACCCCTCTACAAAGCGAAGTCTCCAATTTCTATTATATGCGATGAGGAATTTCTCTATGGCAGACAACGTCAAAGACCGTGGCATTTTAAGTCTCTCCTGGCCTCTGATCATCACCTTCGGAATTGGAGTTTTCCAGCCGATGATGGACAGTTGGTTCCTTTCGCGGACAAGCGAAAGCGCAGCGGCGGGCGTCGGCGCCTTAATGCCGATTCTCGGCACGATCTTCATGGCGATTCAAGCCTTTTCACAAGCAGGCGCCAGTATTGCTTCGCAGTTCATGGGAGCAAGTGCCAACAGCCATGCGCGAACAACCATTTCCATGGTGATCATCGGAAGCGCCTTGCTCGGCATAGCAATGACAATGCTCGTATTCCCATCTTCCGGTTGGATCATACGCGCCATGGGTCTTTCGGGCAATACAGCAAAATTCGGAATGCAGTTCATGCAGGTTGTCTGCTTTGGATTTGTTTTCCGCGCTCTGCAAACGACCTTGACTGCGATGATCGCTACACACGGCCTCACGATCTGGAACCTGATCGGAAATTCCATCACCATCGCATTCAACATTCTTTTGAACATCATCTTTTTGAACGGCATGTTTGGACTTCCCAAAATGCACGTGGAAGGCGTCGCCCTGGCAACGGCTCTCTCCTGGGCATTTTCCAGCGCTGTTCTTTGGGCAGTTTTAAAATACAAGATTCACCACAAAACAAAACGCCTCGACATAAAGCGTTCCCGCGTATTGATCGGAGACTGGATTCGAATCGGGCTCCCGGCTGCCGCAGAACCGGTGAGCTTTCAATTGTTCCAAGTGTTTATTACCGCAATGGTCGTGCACCTTGGAACCATGGCTGTTACAGCAAGAGTCTTTAGCGCAAACTTTGCGATGTTCGCCATTATTTTGGGAGTGGGCCTTGGCAATGGAAACCAGATTCTTGTCGCCCATCTTGTTGGTGCACACGATTACAAAAAAGCGAACCGTCGAACTTACCAATCATTGATCGCAAGCTGTTCCGCAGGTTTTGTCATCGCTTTGATCGTCGCCCTTTTAGGATCGCATTTGCTGAGCCTTTACACCGATAATCCCGACGTCATCGCCCTCGGCTCTGCATGCCTTTGGTGCGATGTCGTACTGCAACCGTTCAAATCGGCAAACGTGATTTTAACAGGCTCTCTCCGTGCCGCAGGCGATTCCAAATTTCCAGCGATTTTTGGAAGCTTAATGATGTGGACGCTCGGAGCGGGAACCGCCCTCTTCCTCGCATTCGTTCTGGACCTTGGATTGATCGGTCTTTGGCTCGGCATGGCGAGCGATGAATTCTACCGTTCCTGCGCAAATCTGTGGCGCTGGAAGAGCGGACGTTGGAAAGCGGCGACGGTCGTTTAACCGGGCTGATTGGACTGTAATAGTTCTTCGACGCGAGCGACGATCTTGTTGCGGTTTCCGCTCCAATCCGGAGCGATGAGAGTTTCGTTCTGCGCTTCGCCACTAAAGCGTTCAATGGCGATTTGCATTCCCACGATTTGAATGAACCGCGCCACGGCATTGCAGTAACCTTCGAACGAAAGCAGTTCAAATTCCCCACGTGCAAATTCTTCCGCCATGCGCGTTCCGCGGACAATATGCAACGGGTGAATTTTGACAGCGCTCACGCCCGAACTTTTAATCGTCTCTGCTGTCCGTTCAAAGTCTTCCATCGTTTCGCCGGGAAGTCCAAGAATCACGTGCGACGTCACAATCAATCCTGACGCATGGGCCCGTTTGACAGCATCCAAAAAATCCGCAACCGTATGACCGCGACCGACACGTTCTAACGTGACATCGCTCGCCGTCTGAAGCCCTAGTTCAAGAATCACTTTTTTTCGCGTATTTTCATAAGCGAGAAGTTCCATCACATCAAACGGAACACAGTCCGGACGCGTCCCGATCGCTACACCGATGACTTCTTCCGAAGCAAAAGCCGGCTCGTAAATTTCACGCAACCGATCGATAGGCGCATAGGTATTCGTGTACGGCTGAAAATAGGCGAGGATTCCCGCATCTTTATACTTGCAACGAATCCGCGGCAAGAATTCCGCAATCTGCTCCTGCACATCCACACCCGCCTTATCCCAGACCGGGCTAAAAGACTTATTGTTGCAGTAACTGCAACCGCCCTTTCCTCGAGAACCGTCCAAATTTGGACAGCTCATTCCCCCGTTCAACGGCAATTTGCGTACGCGCTTCCATTCGGGAAAAGTCTTGGCGAGAAATTCTTTATATGTCGTGTAGAAGGGCATAGCTTTAAGCGTTCTGTTGTGAAGAATAAGATAATTAAAAAAACCTCTGCATAACAAAAAATACATTCACAAAAACCTTTATTACACGAAAAGAAAACATCACCCTTAGTTCGGAACTCGATGATGTTCTAACCCATCACCGAACTTCCTTTTTGCATCTCACAATTTCGGGGTGTTTTTGCTGTTTAATATTTAACAACAGAATCTTTTTGACAAACCTCTCTTTTGAATTTTGCCGATATAATTTGTGAGCAAAAGGAGAGATTGGATGAATAAAATTTTATTTGGAGCAGCTCTCGCTGTTTCCGTCATCAGCGCCTTTGCAGAGCCTGATCCCAACTTTCACATTTACATCGCCTTTGGACAGTCGAATATGGAAGGCCAAGCGACCGTAATCAAATCCAATAAAATTCCGAATGAAAACTTTCAGGTTCTCGCCTCCATGACTTGTCAAAACATGGGAAGAACACTCGGCGAATGGGCTGTCGCAATTCCACCGCTTTTTCACTGCTACACGGGCCTCTCTCCCGCAGACTACTTCGGCAAGACAATGGCAGACAGCCTTCCTGGCATTAAAATCGGCGTAATTCCCGTTGCCGTCGCCGGAACAAGCATCCAACTATTTGATAAAGACCAATACGCCTCTTACCTTCCCACGACCGAAAGTTGGCTTCAAAGCAAAGCGGCCGACTACGGCGGTAATCCCTACGGTCGCATAATCGACCTCGCCAAGGAAGCTCAAAAAGTCGGCATCATCAAGGGCATTCTCTTTCACCAGGGTGAAACCGACGGCTACAGCGACAGCTGGGGCAATGCGGTCAAAAAAGTATATGAAGATATGCTAACGGATCTCGGACTTTCCGCAGATACGGTTCCGTTCATCGCAGGCGAAGTTCTGCAGGGAGGTCAATGCGCAAGCGCCAACAGCCAAATCAACGCTCTGCCGAATAAAATTGCAACGGCGCACGTCGTCAGCTCCGCAGGCTGCGCTGGAGGCTCCGACAACTTGCACTTTAGCAACGAAGGTTACCAACTTTTAGGCAAGCGCTATGCGGAAAAAATGCTTACCCTTTTGCCGAGCCGTGCCCCCGTTCTGTCATCTAGCTCTGCCGAATCCTCGAGTTCTGCGGAATCCAGTTCTTCAGAAGGAACACAAGCCATCCAGCCAAGATATTCCATTCCAAAAACAGAAGAAGTTCCATTCAATATCTATGATTTAAGCGGAAAAAAGATCGGGACCTTTACAGCACAAAGCAACGATTGGAAAGCCATCTGGAACTCCATCCGCGGTAAATATCCTGAAGGTCATTACTGTATTCAAAAATTTTCTCGTTAGTTTTCTCTCTTCTTAAACACTCTCACATCACCTAAAAGCTCTCGCCCTTCGGGGCGGGAGTTTTTGATAAGTCGAATTCTTGGTCTGTACATTTCCGTGGCAAAGGCAAAGGGGCTCGAATTTCACGGCTCGGCCAAATTCCCCGCTGTTTCCACCACGATGACAGACTTACGAAAACCTGATTCTTTTTTACCACACCTTACAAAAAAGCCCTCGATTTCTCGAGGACTTTTCTTTTGAATAGGAATTCGAAACGATTTACATTTCTTCCAAGTGCTTACCATTCGTTTCACGCACAAACTTCGCAACGAAGAAGATACTGATCGCCGCAAAGAAGGTGTAAAGCAGGTAAGTCGGTCCGACGCCGATACCGCTATCGCCGGTAAGAATCGGGAACGACCAGGAAACGAGGAAGTTCGCAAACCACTGTGCAAGACCGCAAATCGAGATGGCGACAGCGCGGATACGGTTATTGAACATTTCGCCGAGCATCACCCACATCACCGGCCCCCATGTGACAGCAAAGAATGCCACATAGAAGTTTGCCGCAACGAGAGCGACCACAGCGCCACCGCCCAAGGAACCATCTGGGTTCGCATTCAGGAAGCAGAGTGCCAAGGTTCCCAATGTAATCATCATCCCAATACTACCGACCAACAGAAGCGGCTTACGGCCAACCTTATCGATCAAGAGGATCGCCACCACGGTCATCACCATGTTGATGCTACTGTTGATCAAGCTCGAAAGGAAGGCATCACTTTCACCAAAGCCAACGCTCTGCCAGAGCATCGAGCCGTAGTAAAAAATCACGTTGATACCGACGAGCTGCTGCAACACGGCAAGGCCAAGGCCCACCCAAACGATCGGAGCGACACGCTTCTTTCCGTTCGAGAGAGTTTCAAGAAGATCCGAAAGAGTGTGGCGCTTTTCATTGTTGAAGGACTTCTGAATCGCTTCCACGTGTTCATCCAAACGATCCAGCTTGATCTTGGCAAAGACAGCCTTTGCTTCTTCGATATTTCCCTGGGAAATCAAATATCTCGGCGATTCCGGAAGTCGGAGAGCCGCAATGCCGTACATGAGTGCCGGGATGATTTCAATCCAGAACATTAACTGCCAGGCCTTAAATCTTCCGAAAATCGGATTGTTCGCAGAGCCGGCCACCTGAACGATCAAGTAGTTCGAGAGCAGCGCTATGAAGATACCCACCACAATCGCCATCTGCTGCATAGAGCCTAGACGTCCACGGAGATGCGCCGGAGCGGTCTCCGCAATGTAGATCGGAGCGATAATACTCGCCATACCGACACCCACACCACCGATCACGCGCCACATGATAAAGTCCGTAACTCCAAACGGAATTCCCGAACCGATTGCGCTCACAAGGAAGAGGATTGCTGCGGCGAGCATACATTTGATACGTCCGAAAGCATCCGCCAAACGACCCGCGAAGTAGGCACCGATAGCCGCACCGATTAAAGACAATGCAACGGCAAGCCCCAACTGATGATCCGTCATAGCGAAATGGACTTTGAGAGCTCCGTTCGCACCGTTAATCACGGAGGAATCGAA
>NZ_JALFIA010000086.1:0-25438 GCF_022776125.1 Hallerella sp.
CTGAAGAAGAATTGCTGCAGGCGACACTTGCTTTTGAATTGTGAGGATGAACAATTGCGGGGAAGTATTCTGAATTTAAAACAAGAAACCCTCTCGTTGAAGAGAGGGTTTCTAGCGGGACGGACGAGGCTTGAACTCGCAACCTCCGGCGTGACAGGCCGGTGCTCTAACCAAAATTGAGCTACCACCCCAGAAAATCTTCTGGGCGATAACGGATTCGAACCGCTGACCCGCTGCTTGTAAGGCAGCTGCTCTGAACCAACTGAGCTAATCGCCCCTATTTCTTCTGGCTTTTACCGCCCCAGAGAATTCCGATTGGAATCACAACCAGGTAAGCAAAAATCAAGATCATCGGTGCGACAGTCAGTGATACGGGGTTTTCTGCAGGGCCTTGGGCGAGGCAGATGAATCCGATCACGATCAACAAGGTTCCGATTGCAACTAAAAGAATGTTCTTTTTCATTTCTTTCTTTACCTTGTTTAGCGTTATCACCGCTTGGGTGACCCAAATATATAAAGAACTTTTAGAGGCGTCAAAGGTATTTTGTAGAAAAAATGAAAAAAGTTTAAGAAAGTCTGAAAAAAGAGCGAAAAAAAACTGAATCCAGGGGAAAATAACCTTTTGTACCAACTGTGTCTGCTGTATCGACTGGAATTTGGGAGAAGATATATATATTCAAAAGGAACTTAAACGAAGGAGTCTTATGCTTCCTAAAACGCTTTTCGCTTTGACCGCATTGGCTTTGGCGGCAAATGTTTCGGCCAAGAACGTGATGACGAACGGAGACATGGAATATGGAGATGGCGGCTGGTACCTTTGGAACAATCCCGATGGACCTGCGACAGTCTCTTCAAAGATAGGTGCGCCGGGCATCGGCTTCGAAGGTTCCCAGGGTGCAGTCGTTTCGATCACAGCGAAACCAAAGGATTGGTGGGGACTTCAGCTGCAGCCGCCTAAATTCCTCGCAGATACGGTCTTTTATGAATTGAGCTTTAAGGCGAAAGCCGACAAGGGCGGCTCTATCAATGCTGTTGTGCAGGGCGGTCCTCCGGATTATCGCCAAAAGACTTCTTCTTCGTTTACGCTCACTCCGGAATGGAAAACTTACAAGATGAAGTTCTTGCCGGATCAAAAAGGTTACGGCGTGAACAATGTGGTTTTCCAGCTGGGATATTTGACGGGTAACGTTTACTTGGATGATGTCTCCGTGGAAACGGTCGATGAAAGCTTTGACGTAAACTGGTACAAGAATTCACCGGCGCGTATCGATTCCATTCGCAAGCAGAATCTGACGGCGGACGGATTTACTCCGGGCGATACGGTCCACGTGGCGCTCAAGCGTCATGCGTTCCCATTCGGTACGGCAATTGCCTTCTACGGCAAAATGAATGATAGCCTGGAAACTTGGTACCGGAATACCGCCAATAAGTACTTCTGGTATGCGGTTCCCGAAAACCAGTTCAAGTGGCCGGAATACGAACCGAAAAAGGGAAAAATTCGCCGTGAAGAACTGAAGAAATACTTGGACTTTGCAAAGGCTTACAACTGGGGCTTCCGAGCTCACACGCTCGTTTGGGGCATTCAAAAGTACGACTACGACAAGCATTTCGGCAATCAAGGTTCCTGCAAGGAAATCGCCCAAAAGATTCATGACCGCATTGACCGCGACGTGAAGGAATACAAGGGCAGAATCACCGAGTACGACGTTTGGAACGAACCGATCCACGAAACGTATCTCTTTGACAAGTGCGGCTGGGATCTTCTCGACAGCTCCTTTGTATGGGCGCACCGCGCCGATCCGAGCGCGAAGCTTTACGTGAACGATTATAACGTCGTCGCGATGGGCGAAACGGAACGTTATTACGAACTCATCAAGGGCATGCTCGACCGCAAGGTTCCGGTGATGGGCATCGGTGTGCAGTGTCACTTCAACGGTGGAAAGGTCGTGCCTGCGCTGATCAAGGAACGCCTGGACCGTTTAGCGGAACTC
Source organism: Hallerella sp. (assembly GCF_022776125.1). Lineage (NCBI taxonomy): Bacteria > Pseudomonadati > Fibrobacterota > Fibrobacteria > Fibrobacterales > Fibrobacteraceae > Hallerella > Hallerella sp. Next base: position 1,992 of record NZ_JALFIA010000086.1, read on the forward strand.
GGCCTTCCGATCAAGGTGACGGAATTCGACATGGGTTCGTATGATCGCGGCTTTGTCTTCTCGGAAGAAGAACGCGCGGAGCAGTATGAAATGTTCCTCCGTTCCGCCTTTAGCCATCCTGCAGTGAAGGGAATTCTCTTCTGGGGCTTCTGGGATAGCCGTCATTGGATTCCGGGCAACGGAGGCTTCATTGCTGCGGACGGAACGGAAAAGCCTGCGGGTAAAAGGGTTTACGACTTGTGGCACAAGGTCTGGACGACGAACGAAACTCTTGTCGCAGACGAAAACGGTGCTGTGCATTTCCGCGGGTATCCGGGCCTTTATGAACTCAAAACAAAAAAAGGCTCCCAGTCAAAGAATCTGGGAACCTTGGAATAAAGCTTCGAACGTTTAAACTTGACGCCCGATTCTTCCCGCTGCAAGTGCCGCAGCGGGATATTTTATACGCGTATGGTACGTCCCGTCGAGGCTCTGCAAGAATGCCTTGGAAAGCTTCGAAAGGTCGCGCAGATTGAGTCCGCTTTCCGAAAGCTGACCTTCGTTTAAGCGGGCGTTGATGGTCGTGTTGACAAGGTCTTCGAGCTTTTCGGCGCTCGGATCCGGCATGGCGCGGCTCGATGCTTCGATTACGTCCGAAATCATGAGAATTGCCGTTTCCTTGGATTGAGGCTTTGGTCCCGGATACGTAAAGTCTTCGACGCGGGTATTTTCCGGATCGAGCTTTTTCGATTCCTGATAGAAGTATTGGACGATGCCTGAACCATGGTGTTCGGCGATGCCGTCGCTGATGACTGCTGGAAGCTTGAATTCCTTGGCGAGTTCAAGGCCTTGTGTTACGTGACCGATGATGATCTTTGCGGAATCACGCGGCGGCAGGTTCTTGTGCGGATTGATGCCTTGCTTCTGGTTTTCGGTGAAGAATTCCGGTCGCATGGTCTTGCCGATGTCGTGGTAAAGCGCCATGGTGCGTACAAGGAGTGCGTTTGCACCGATTTCGTCGGCGACCTTTTCGGCGAGGTTTGCCACCTGGATCGAATGGTGGAAGGTTCCCGGGGAAAGATCCGAAATGCGCTTCAAAGCCGGACGGTTAAAGTCCGAAAGTTCCATGAGCGTCAAGTCCGTTGTAATGCCGAAGATGCGTTCCGAAAGGTGAATGAGAAGCACCGAGGAAATCGCGCTCCAGAAGACGATGTTGATGACGCCCGCGATAAAGGTCGGGTAAATGATTTCCCAGTTAAAGCGGTTGCGCAGCAAAAGTTGAATCGCAAGGGCTCCGGCGAAGGCAAGGAGCGCAAAGAGAATACTCCAAATGAACTGCGAACGGTAACGGATGCTGTTCAAGTTGTGAAGCCCTGCCCAGGAAATTCCAAAGGCGAGCATCGACGTCGAAAGGTCATAGCCCGAAAGAATACCGAGGAACGAGGCAGAGAAGACCGCAAACAGTGTACCGATACGACGGTCATAAAGAACCGTCGCAATCACCGGGGAAAGGATAAACGGATAGAACCAGATGACGTCGATATCCGGGATGGTCGTCGAAGTCTTTTGAATGTATCCTACAAAATGGTGAATCGCCGCAAAAGCGATCAACTGGAGAGCGGCAAGAGCCACGATTGACCACAGCTGACGGTGGTTGCGGAACCGCTTGGCGTTGAAATAGAAGAAGTACAGGAAGAAGAGCGTGATGATGACCGCGATAAAGATCATCTGGCCGTAGACCGCCGTGAAGTGGCGAGATCCTTCTTCTTTCTGCAGCGCGTTCTGCAAGGCTTCCAAACGTTCAAGGACGTCTTTGGTCACGATCGAGCCTTGGGAAATCAGTTCCATGCCACGGGGAACCATACCCTTGGAAGCGTTCACTTGGGCTTCGGCGGCGACGCGGCGATGTTCCGTTTCTTTCTTCAAGTAAAAGACGTTCGGCAGGGTGAACACGTATAGGGCTTCATAGAACGCGCTCTGCAAACCTTGGTTTTTGAAGTACTGCTGCAGGTCGGTAAAGGCTTCGTCGATAGCGCGTTCGCGAGGCTGGATGCGGCTCGCGTCGAGCTTGCGTTCTTCGTTGTCGCGCACAAAAGAAACTTCCGTTTTGGAATACGGAATGAAGTTCACATCCTGAACGTTATACGTGTCACGGAAGAGCTGGACGCTCGTGTTGTTCGTGGCGAGGAGCGTGTTCGAAACACCGTTGTCGAGCATGCGGTTGAAAACGCTTTCGAGGGAATCTCGGGCGCGTTTGCTCGAAGAGAGCTGTTGCACGGCGGTGTTCGAAAGGCGCTTGGTGAGCACGTGGAAAGCTTGAGAAGCTTGCTGCACCTTCAGTTGCAGGGACGAGTCCGCAGCGTCAGCGGAGCCCTCGGAAATTTCTGCCTGCAAAGCGCCATAGCGGGCGACTTTGGTGAGGTAGGACTTCAAGTCGTTTGCAATGCGGACCGTTTCGTCGTGGTTGAATTCGAAGACCGCATAAACCTTGTCGGCAGCTCGCGCCTTTTCGTTTGCAATTTCTTGCGCGGACTTGGGAACTTCAAAAGAAATCGGCGCAACGATTGTGCGGGCGCTGATCTGCCCCAAGTGCGGAACTTCGGATTTTTGGGCAAGGTCCTTGTCCGGGAACAAAACGATTCCCAGGGCAACTATAATGGCCCATCCGATGATCAGGTGAAGTTTGAGAGACTTCTTGTTCACTTTTTGCCTCCATGTTCGTAGGCTTTCACGATTTCACGAACCAGCGGATGACGGAGAACGTCGGTCTGCGGGAACGCGATGTGTGCGATGCCTTGGATCTTTGACAGCAAGCGGATTGCATGTGCAAAGCCGGAAACCTGACGCGGACCGAGGTCGATCTGTGAAGAGTCTCCGGTAATAATCGCTTTGGAATGTTGGCCGAGTCGCGTGAGGAACATCTGCATCTGCGGAATGGTCGTGTTCTGCGCTTCGTCCAAAATGATAAAGGCGTGTTTGAGCGTGCGTCCGCGCATATAGGCGAGGGGCGCGACTTCGATCAGACCGTCTTCTTGGTACTTGCGGAGTTTTTCCTGCGGCAAAAGCTCCGCAAGGCTGTCCTGGATTGGACGCAGGTACGGGGCGATTTTTTCCTTTAAGTCGCCCGGAAGGTAACCGAGGGATTCTCCTGCTTCGACGGCCGGACGCACAAGGCATATCCGTTCTGCTTCATGGCGCTCCAGGCTTGCGACCGCAATCGCGACAGCGAGGAAGGTTTTACCCGTACCGGCAGGACCGTCGGCAAAAATGATGTCGTTTGAGTCACAGGCTTTGACGAGCTCCGCCTGCGAAGCGGTCTTGGGAACAACCGGAAGTCCGAGCTTGTTCCTGAGAATCGGCGTGTCGGGAATGAATGGCTTGGAGACGCTTTTCTTTGGACAAGAATGTTTGGACGTGTCGTCTGCCAAGCGGGAAAGGAAGCCCTTGGAAAGGAATGTGCCGCTTTTTGCGGCGAGCTTCACCTGGTCGAGCAGGGAGAGAGCTCCCTGGATATCGGCTTTTTTGCCCTTGGCTTCGATGCGCAGTCCGGGAAGCCTTGAGTGAATAATAACGGAAAAACGGTCTTCCACCATGCGGAAGACCGTTTCATTTTCACCCGCGATGATCCGTTTCAAATCATCGGAAAGAGGATAACGTACTTCAGAATCCATCAATTACTGAGCGTCGGCAGCTTCTTCCGTGGCAGTTTCTTCCGTCTGAGTCTGTGTGGAAATACCAAGCTGAGTCTTGGCTTCGAAAATCTGACGACGGAGTTCGTGGTTTTCTTCCGTAACCTTCACAGCAGCATCCTGGGTCTTCTTGAGTTCGTCTTCGTCGACCTTCTGAGCCTTTGTGGAACCGCCTTCCGATTCTTCGGAAGATTCACCTGCGTCGTAGGATTCGCTACCACCCTGGTGAGAGCCAGCGCAAGCGGCGAGAGAAATAGCGCAAAGAGAAGCGAGGGCGAGTTTCCAAATTTTAGATAAAGACATGATAAACTCCATGCATAAATGATGTTAACCGAAATATATATAGAAAAATGGATTATTTTGGACTGAAGTTGTTAAAAAAATTAGATTTTAAGGCATGAATTGCTATTCACAGGTCTTTATCGAGCCTGTCGGCGATGTGCCGTCGACCGAAGTCTATCATTCCCGCCGAGAGGCACTTCTCCAAAAATTGGACACAATCGGCCTTTTTTGCGGAATTGAACGGAATCCGGGCACTGAAGAAGTCTACGTTGAAATTTGGAATAAAATGGTGCAGGAACCTAGTTTTCTGTTCCTTACGGGATTGAATCAGGCGGGGTGCAAACTGTTACTGGATCCTCATGGCGATGCGGATCATCGGGAAGTGCTTTTTTTGCCGAAAAAAAACGAAAAAGAGGAATTTTGGACCGGTCTGAAGGTGACCTATTCGGAGGATTCCCTTGCCGAAGTCCAGAAATTGACAGGCTTTAAGACGATTCTTCCAGAAGACGATTTCTGGAAATACTTGAATGCCCAGGTCCAAAAGCAGGATTTGAAAACGCTAGAAGTCTTTTACCTGGAATTCCTCTGCGAACTATCGACTAAGTCGGTGTCGGATGATCACAATGCGAAATTTGCCGAGGAAGTGAAAAAGCGCTTTGCGGGACGCCTGGAAGTCAAAAGCCTTGCCGACAAACACTTTGATTTACGCGTTGTTCTGGATTACGCCCGCATCGCGGATTCTCGCCGGGCTCAAGTCTGGACGAACAACGCTTTCTGCGATTTTTTGAAAAATTTGAAGAATTTTAGAACGGAACGGGAAGCGCAGCTGTTTCTCGATTACAAAATGCAGGTTCAGAGCGACGGGGATCTCGCGTTCCCGACGATCATGGCGAACGGCAAGAATGCCTGCTGCCTGCACTATGTAAAGAACGACGAACCGCTGCAACCGGGAAATCTTTTACTGATGGATTTTGGCGTTCGCGCGGGAACGCAGCACAGTGATATCTCGCGCACGGTCCCGGTGAACGGTAAGTTCAATTCGTTGCAGAAAATTCTTTATTCAATCGTTCTCGATGCCCAAAAATTTCACCAGAAGAATGTGAAACCGGGCGTCAAGCTCGCCGATTTGAATCCGATGGTCTGGAATTTTATTTGGGACGCTTTACAGGAACGCTTTGTTTCGAAGGGCGGCAAGTTCAAACTGCTTTATGATAGACGTCCGCATGGGGTAAGCCATCTGATCGGGGAGCAAATCCATGAAGGGGATCCGTTCCGCTGCTACATGCAGAAGCCCTTGAAGCCGGGAATGCTCCTTTCTAACGAACCGGGGCTTTACGGCTATTTTGAAATCGATTTGGACGGCATCCATTACGCGGAAGACGTGGGCATTCGAATCGAAAACGATTTGCTCGTGACGGAAGACGGCTGTGAGGATATTTCGGCTGAAATCCCGCGTGAAATAGAGGATCTGGAAATACTTTTGGGCTAAAAAGCTATTTTTTAGGGAAAACTTGATTTTTTTGAAAAGGTTTGGACATGAGAAAATTTTTTGCGATTGCCCTGTTTGCTGTTTTAAGTTCGTCCGCGTATGCGATGATGAATGAATATGGCGTGATATCGAAAACATTCCAGGTGGATTTGAACGCTTACGGTGTTTTTTACCGTTCCGTTTTCCACGATGATAACGATGCCGATCTTTCGGATGACGCAGAAGAATCCCAGTTGAATCTGATGCCGACGATTCGCGTGAGTCCTGCCCGAGGCATCGAATTCAGCTTTTCTTATCCGATTCGCGATGACGGCATGAAGAGCGTGACGGGAGTCTGGGGTCCGATTCTCGGCTTTAAGTACGGTTCACCCTCTTCGGCGGGCTTTATCGATTTCGTATTCCCGGCGGGTTCGAAAAAGCTTCTAGGCAACGGTGAAAAACCTTCCCCTGCGTTGATCTTTGGCGGTTCGAACTTTTACGGAGATTGGAAGTCTTTCGGCGTGCGTCTGCACAGCTGGTACTTTTGGGACTTTAACGATCGTTCGTCCGATGAATTATACGTGTTGATCCGCCCGGAATTCAACTTTGGAACAATCCGTGTGGGTCTTGGATTCCCGTTTGAGTTCCTTTATGGAAGTGATGGAGGTTTTATTTCGAACACTCCGGGCAATGTCCGTACGCAGGGTTACTCGGGTAAAGATGAATTCGGCTATACGATGTCGGTGGGCATTGAGCCGAAGGTGACTGTGAATTTGGGACTGATCGAGGTGGAACCGTACTTCCATATTCCGATTTGGGAATATACGAATGATGCGGCGAATTTGTATTACGGATACACTTTGGGTTGCGCAGCGCACCTGAAGTTCTAATCCGATTCTAACCATTTCAGCGAAAGCGCAACAAAACATCAAAGGTTGACTAAATATGTGGAAAATCAAAGGAGCTTGGCCTTTATTCCTTTCCATCTTCTTGACAAATTTTGCAGTCATGGGGCATTTCGTCTTTACGCAGAAGGTGATTGCGACCCATTATGAAGGCTCGCAACTTTTGTTCTGGAGCGTTCTTTTCCAATTGTTCTTCCTGTTGCCGTTCGTCTTTATGGTGGTGCCGGCGAGCTTCTTTTCGAACCGTTTTTCGAAGAGTCGCGTGATCGCTTGGACATCGATCGTGATGACCGCATCCTTGATTGCGACTGGCGTCTTTTATACGCTGAAGTTCTACAATCTCGCCATTTTCTTTACTCTTTTGACCGCATCCGCTTTTGCGGTTCATAGCCCTGCGAAGTACGGTGTGCTGAAGGAAATGTTCGGGACAAAGCTCCTCGGCTATTCGAATGCTTTCCTCCAGATCTTTACGGTGGCAGCCCTTGTGCTTGCGGCTCTTCTCGTTCCGGGCCTTGATTCTTTGGATTCTACGTTCAATTCCGCGCCGTCTGTGAAGCTGTTCCTGCGCAAGGCGGTGGCTTGGCCTTGGGTCTTTATGGCGGTGAGCCTCGTTTCGAGTGTGCTTGCGTTCTTTATCCCGAAGGTCGGTCGAGAATACGCTTCGGTTCGCCGTTCTTCGGTGGTGAACAATGTCGTCCATACGTGGAAGCTTCCGACTGTGCGTGCGTGCATTGTGGGAATCTCGATTTTCTGGGCGGGCACGCAGATCTTTGTGATGCTCTTTCAGCAGAATTCGAACTGGAGCGATACGATAGTCCTTTTCAAGAACGGACTTTTCTTTGCGGTTCTCGGTTTGCTGCTTGGATCCTTGATCGTGGCACGCGCTTCCAAGGACTTCATTGAAACGGGTCTAGTGCCGATGGGCGCCTTGGGCTCTTCGATCTGTTTTTTGCTCGTTCCGTTTCTGCACTCCCAGTTTCTGGTTACGGTTATCTTCTTCTTGATCGGCTTTTTCAGTTCGATGTTCCTTGTGACGTTGAACGCCTTGTTGCAGTACAATACGGTTCCGACGAATTCCGGTCGAATCCTTGCCGTTTCGAACTTGATCCAGATCGTAATCCTCGGTCTTTTCCTCGGCGGTGAAGCTCTGATTATCCACTATACGGGGAAGTGGTTCCCGGATCAACGCCATGCGATTTTCCCGATTCTTTTCTTTACGCTCGCGGTGATGTCGCTTATTGGCTTTGCTTATTCGCTCAAGCATTTGCCGCAGGCCCTGCTCCGTTCGCTCTTGCGCACGTTCTTTAGCTCGTACCGTTTGAAGGTTCTGGGCATTAACAATATTCCGACCGACGGTCCGGTTCTGCTTTTGGGAAATCACTTTAGCTTTATCGACTGGGCTGTTTTGCAGATGGCGACCCCGCGTCCGCTTCGAATTGCCAGTAACAAGGACCATTATGAAAAGTGGACTTTGCGCTGGGTCTTGAAGCGCATGGGCGTTATCCGTATTCATAAGAACAATGAAGCGGAAGCCTTGAAGCAGATTCATGATGCTTTGAAAAATGGCGATGCCGTTGTGCTTTTCCCGGAAGGGGAAGTGGCGAAGACTCCGTTTGTCGGTCCGTTCCGCTTTGACTATGCCGAAGCAATCAAGGATACGGATGCGGTGATAGTGCCGTTCTATATCCAGGGGCTGTGGGGTAGCCGTTTTGCCTATGCGGCTTCGGCAGATGCACAGTCTCTTGCGGCAAAGCTCACTCGCATTATTACGGTTTCGTTTGGCGCTCCGGTACCGAAGGATACCGAACCGAATAAGATTCGAAACATTGTCCGTGAAATCTCGATCGACGCCTGGTGCTCTTCCTTGCGCGCTTATAAGCCGATTGCGGAATCTTGGCTTGTCGCCTGTAAGAAGGTGACAGGCTCCGGTCCGTCGATTTACAGCCCGGACGGCGCACATCTTTCCGGTTATAAGCTCCTTTGCGCGACCCTTGCCTTTAGCCGAGTCTTCAAGAAGATGCTCAATGGCCAGAAGCATGTGGGGATTATGCTTCCTCCTTCGGGCGGTGGCATTATTGCGAACCTTGCCGGCTGGGTGACTGGTAAGGTAAATGTGAACTTGAATTACACGTCTGCGCCAGATATCGTTTTGAAGTGCATGGAACGCGCCGATGTGAAAACGGTGATTACGAGCCGTGTCTTTTTGCAGCGTTTGAAGCAGAAGGGAACCGACTATACTGTTCTTGCGGATAAGTGCAACCTGGTTTACGCCGAAGACGTGATGAAGAGCATTCCGAAATGGAAAATGATCTTCCACATGCTCATGGGCGTGATCCTTCCGATTCCGCTCATCAAGTTCTTCTACTTCAAGAAGAATGTGAAGCTGAACGATACCGCCGTGGTGCTTTTTAGCTCGGGAACAGAAGGCGTTCCTAAGGGGGTGGAACTGACGCATTACAATATGATCGGTAACTGCGCCCAGCTTTCTTGCATTTTCAACCCGACGAAGAATGACGTGATGCTTGCGGAACTTCCGCTTTTCCACTCGTTTGGACTTACGGTGAACGTGCTCCTCTGCTTGATCGAGGGGACTCCGATGGTGGTGGTCGCAGACCCGACGGACGTGAAGACGATGGCGCGTGTCTGTGCGGAATTCCATGTGACGGCATTTGTGGGTACGCCGACGTTCCTCCGCGCCTTTACCGTGAACCGCTGGGTGCACCCGATGTGCTTCAAGTATCTGCGATTGATCATTGCGGGGGCAGAAAAGCTTCGCCCGGAAATCAGCACGGCCTTCCGACTCAAGTTCGGCAAGGAAATCTTTGAAGGCTACGGCTGTACGGAAACGGCTCCGGTCGCTTCGGTGAACTTTGAAAACATCCTTTTGAATGACTACCTAACGATGCAGGTGAACAATAAGCCCGGTTCTGTCGGCATGCCGCTTCCGGGAACGCTCTACAAGATTGTCGATCCGGAAACGAACGTGGAACTTCCGACCGGTGAAGATGGCATGATTCTCATCGGTGGATGTCAGGTGATGAAGGGATACCTGAAGGATTCTTCGCACACGAAGGATGCGATCATTGAACTCGACGGTCGTCGTTGGTACCGTACCGGCGATAAGGGCCACTTGGACGAAGACGGCTTCCTTACGATTGTGGACCGTTACAGTCGCTTTGCAAAGCTCGGCGGTGAAATGATTTCGCTCGGCGCTGTGGAAATTCGCATCAACGATACGAAAATTCTCGAAGGGGGAGACTACATGGTGACATCCATTCCGGACAGCGCAAAGGGTGAATGCCTCGTGCTTCTGTATACGGGTGTCGAAATGGAACCGTCGGATGTGCTCCGAGCCCTTCGCAAGTCGGGAATTCCACCTTTGATGGTTCCGGGGCTCGCGTTCAAGGTACCCGCGATTCCGAAGCTCGGTACGGGCAAAGCGGATTTCAAGGCGTCCAAGAAAATTGCACTGGAACTAGCTCAACAATAAGTTCTTAAATTTGATTCACTTCTCAAGGAATCTATGAAGATTAAAGGCCTTTTCCCTTATTTAGTTTCGGTTCTTGCCTCATCCTTTATCCAGATGGGGCTTTTTCTGTTTTTTGAACAATGGATCAAATATTCGGTCGTGAAGGATTCTGCGGAAAGCGTCGTTTACAGTGCCGTTTTGCAGGCGATGTTCTATGTGCCGTATCTGTTGTTCTTCCCGTTAGCGGGCTTTTTGGCGGACCGATTCGGAAAGGGAAAGGTGATTGCCTGGTCTTCCTTGGGATTTGTCGCAGGTTCAATCGTAATCGGTGTCCTTTGGACGGTGGGGCTTCCCCAGATAGCGATCTGGTTTGTGATGCTCGTTTCGACATCCTTTGCCTTGGGAAGTCCGGCGAAATACGGTCTTGTGAAGGAAATGTTCGGTAATCAGCGGCTTGCGACGGGTGTCGCTCATATGTTCAATATGATGATTGCGGGTGCTTTTGTTTCTGCGGTCGGTGTGATTAGCCTTTATAAAGAAACGGCGACGCTCCTTGGCGTGGATTACCTGCTTTGGATCTTTGTCGGTGTGGCGGTGCTTTCGGAAGTCGCGGCCTTCTTTATTCCGAAGACGGCCAAGGATAGTGAATCTTTGCAGTTCCGTTCTCCGGCGCGCATTTTCCATGCGACGTGGTACATTAGCCTTTCGCGTGTGATCATCATCGGCTTGGCGGTGTTTTGGGGTCTTGCACAGGTGTTCGTTTTGCTCTCGTCGAGCCTTTCGGGAGAAGGATTCCTTTCGGTTATTCGCAATGGTCTTGTGTTCTCGGCCGTCGGCATGATGTTTGGCGGTTATCTGGCGTCCCGTTCTTCGCATCAGTTTATCGAAGTCGGCTTGATTCCGGTTTCGGTCCTCGGTTGCGGCGTGTGCGCTTTCCTTGTTCCGTTTGTGGATAATCCGGTGCTCGTTCGCATTTTGTATGCGTTCCTCGGTCTTTTCTTCGGTGCGCTTGGCACGGTTTTGAATTCGCTTTTGCTGCTCTATTCAAGACCGGCGTCTTCAGGTCGAATTGTGGCTGTTTCGAACATGGTGACGATGCTCTTTCTCGTGTTCGTGGTGGCATCGGAAGTCTTGCTGCTCAAGTACACGTCAATCGACAAGGAAACGTTCCTTTTCTTCTTCTCGCTTTTTTTGCTTGCCGCATTTGTGTGGGCGTTTATCCGGTTCCCGCAGTCGCTCATCCGTACGTTGTTCCGCGCCTATTATGTGTTCCGTTATGATTTGAAGATCATCGGTAACGAAAACATTCCTCTCGAAGGCCCGGTGCTTTTGCTCGGCAATCATACGAGCTATATCGACTGGGTGCTTTTGCAGATGGCGAGCCCGAGGTCGCTCCGTATGGCGGTGAATGAAGATAAGCTGGAACACGGTTATTCCCGCTGGATTTTGAAACTTCTCGGCGCGATCCGCATTAACCGTCGCAATACGGAACCCGCGATGGCGCAGATTCGCAAAGCCCTTTTGCAGGGCGAAGCCGTCGTGATTTTCCCGGAAGGTGAAATTGCAAAATCCTGCAATATCGGACGCTTCTCGATGGACTATTCCTCGGCCATCAAGGATACGAGTGCAAAGCTCATTCCTTTCTACATCCAGGGCGTTTGGGGTGGCAAGAGAAGCTATGCTGATGAAAATGTCAACTTCGGTGAAAAGCTGACGAGTATCGTTTCTATCGCTTTTGGCGAGGAAATCCCGGCGGAAACGGAAACCGCGAAGCTCCGCAATATTCTGCGCGAACTTTCGATGGTCGCCTGGTCCAAGTCGCTTTCTTACTATCCGACGATTGTTCCGTTCTGGCTGCAGGCGATGAAACGTCGAGTCCGTCACCGTGTGGCGGTTTACAGTCCGCTCGGCAACCATTTGACGGGTTACGGCTCGATTCAACAGGCTCTTGTTTATGCGCATATCTTAAAGAAGATCACTCGCAAGGAAGAACGCGTTGGATTTATGCTTCCGCCGTCTCCGGAAGGCGTCTCCATGATGCTTGGTATTTGGACTTCGGGCAAGACCAGTGTGCATCTGAACTTTACGTCGGGCGTTGAATCGGTCCTCAAGTGCATTGAACGTTCTGAAATCAATACGGTCTTTACCAGCTGGGCTCTGTTGAATAAACTGCAGAACCGCGGCCAGGATTACTTTAAGCTCGGCACGGTCTGCAAGCTCATTTGCGTGGAAGATTTGGATAAAATGGTAAATCCATTCTACCGCTTCATCGCTCTTGCTTCGGCGATCGTTTTGCCGACGCGCCTCATTGAACTTCTGTATGTGAAGTCGGCAAAACCGGACGATACCGCGGTGATTCTCTTCAGCTCGGGCTCCGAAGGAACGCCGAAGGGTGTGATGCTTTCGCACCGTAACCTCGTTTCGAATACCCAGCAGACGAACGCGATCCTTTGTATCCATCCGAACGATGTGATGCTTGCGGAACTTCCGATTTTCCATTCCTTCGGTTTGACCGTGACGGTGCTTTTGCCTCTCTTTGAAGGCATTCCGATGGTGACTTGCTCGGAGCCGACCGATGTGAAGACGATGGCGCGTGTCTGCGCCGAATTCCGCGTTACGATCCTCGTCGGCACCCCGACCTTCCTCCGTGCCGTGGGTATTAATCGCTGGGTGCACCCGATGTGCTTCAAGCATTTGAGATTTGTGCTTTCGGGTGCAGAAAAGCTCCGTCCCGAAATCCGAGATCTGTTTGCCCGCAAGTTCAAAAAGGAAATTTACGAAGGCTACGGTTGCACGGAAACAGCTCCGGTCGCTACGTACAATTCCGAAGACGTGCTTCTCGATGACTATCTCACCATGGATCCGCGTACGAATTTGAATTCCGTGGGCATGGCGATTCCGGGCGTCGGGGTCAAGATTATCGATCCGATTACGGACAAAGAATTGCCGCAGGGTGAACAGGGGATGATTCTTATCGGTGGCTGCCAGGTCATGAAGGGATACCTGAAGGATCCGGAACGCACCAAGAGCGTCATCCTGGAAATCAACGGTCATCGCTGGTACAAGACGGGCGACAAGGGTTATCTCGACAAGGATGGCTTTGTCATTATCGTGGACCGTTACAGCCGCTTTGCAAAGCTCGGTGGGGAAATGATTTCCCTCGGCGCTGTCGAAGCAAAGATCAATGATTCGGGCGTGATTGCCGGCATGGACTTTATCATCGTCGCGATTCCGGATGAAGTCAAGGGCGAAAAGATTGTCCTCTTGTTTGAAGGCAAAAAGGATGCGGATGAAGTACTCCGTGAAATTCGCAAGTCGGGAATCCCTCCAATGATGATTCCGGGTGAAGCCTTCAAGGTGGATGCTGTTCCGAAGCTCGGTTCGGGCAAGGCGGACTTCTCTACAGCGAAGAAGGTCGCATTGGAATTGAGCAAAGCGGCAAAGGCAAAGTAGCGGGGAAATGATGATTTACGAGGAAGGACGTGTTGTTGACGAGGGATTCTCGAAGTCCCGTACGATTCGATTCCTCGGATTGAATTTCCTGTTGCTCGCGGCGGTCTTTATCGTCCTTGGCTTTGTTTTGGATTATGCGCATGGCTATGCTTCGCATATCGTGGATCTGGCTCTTGCGCGTTACAGCAGCTTCACGGGACAGATTGCGCTCAGCAGCTTCTCGGAAGATCGTCAGTTGATGTCCGTAGTCCAGTCGGTCAAGAAGGAACTTTTGCCGCTGATCGCTACGGCAAAGCCTTTCGCTTTCTCAATCAGCGTTTTGACGGCCCTTCTTGGGAGCGCTTGCGAAGTGTTTCCGAATTATGTGGCGAAGGCCCTTTTGAAACTTCACGTTTTGAAACCGGCGAATGGCGATTTGCATGAACTGCCGGAATCTTTCCGCAGAAGACTGAAAATCCTCTCGATGGCCGCCGGCGCTGTTGCAGTTGTCGCCGTTGCCATCGGACTCGTTTTGCATTTTACCGATCCGAATCGCGATACTCCGGCAAAGGTCCAGGAACTGGAGCGGGAAGCGGCGAGGTTCTATTCTTTGCAAAAAGCTTATTTCCAAAAGAACAAGGCGATTGGAACTTGGGCGCAGATCGGTTACGAAGCCCTGAAATCGGAAAATTTTATCTTCGAGAAAAAAGGAAAGTATTCTTGGCGCGCCAAGAACATTCAGGCATGGGAAGAATGCCCGGAAGCGAGCTCATGGAGAATTTCGTTTGAAGTCATCGGATTCTTTTCCAAGGAATTGAAAACTTACGTCGCGCGTCCGGACATCGAAGCCTGTGAAGCGCTGACGCCTGAATTTAGAAAGAACGTTGTGAAGTAATGCGCACGGACTGTTGCCAGTCATCCATTATCAGAGAATTGGAAGAGAAATTCTACGGCAGAATAAATGTCCTGCTGTAGCGGATACGTTCGAAGTTCATGGATTGTGCATGGATGATTTCAGTTGGTTTCGCACGGCTTCCAAAAATTCAATGTATTCCTTGCTCTGGTAATCTCTGTACGTCCACGGGAATGCGTGAAAGTGTCCATCTTGGAAGTAGAGAGTCGGTTCCACGTAAATGCCGTCTCGAATGTACACGCGCTGACGTTGGTCCTTGGTCGTCGCCAAAAAGAACTGTCCAAGCGTGATGTAGCCAGGGTCGAGGTTCACCGGGCGCAGTCCTTCGGTTCCGTGCTCCTTGGCAAATTCGAGTTCTAGATGGTTCGTGGCAAGCTTGATATCTACAATCGATTCGCGGTCGATCAGAGTCTTATAGGTGACAAAGGCGCGCACGGGGGATTTGCCGATTTCGTCCTTGTAGTAGTTCGTGAAACGGAACGGGAATGCGGTCAGGACCTCGAGTTCTTCGCCGTAGAGCTTGCAGAGACGCGGGCGGATTTCATCGATCAGTGCCGCGTCTTTTGCCAAAAATCCCATGACGAGTCTCGCCGGGAGAGGCTTTTTCGCAATACCCATAAGAACCTCTAAAAGAAAGAATCTCCAACGATCTTTTACGGACTAAAAAATACTAATTTGAAAGCATGCAGCAATATCTTGATTTACTCCGCGACATTATGGAAAATGGGGTGGACCGTTCTGACCGAACTGGGACAGGGACGCGTTCCGTTTTTGGCCGGCAGGCTCGTTATGATCTTTCAAAAGGTTTCCCATGCTTGACGACAAAAAAACTCCATCTGCGGAGCATTATTCATGAATTGCTCTGGTTTTTGAAGGGCGATACGAACATCCAGTATCTTCACGACAACAAGGTGACGATCTGGGATGAATGGGCCGATGAAAACGGCGATCTCGGTCCGGTATACGGTCACCAGTGGAGAAGCTGGCCCACACCGGAAGGCGGTCACATTGACCAGATCCAGAACCTTCTGGACAGTCTCAAGAATAATCCGGATTCCCGCCGTCATCTTGTTTGCGCATGGAATGTGGCAGAAGTCGACAAAATGGCTTTGCCGCCATGCCATTGCCTATTCCAGTTCTACGTGGGTGGCGTCGGCGCAAGCGGCAAGCGAAAGCTCAGCTGCCAGCTGTATCAGCGTAGCGCGGACATGTTCCTCGGCGTGCCCTTCAACATCGCTTCTTACTCGCTTTTGACGTTGATGCTCGCCCAGGTCCTTGATTACGAACCGGCGGAATTTGTGCACACGTTCGGCGATTTGCACCTGTACTGCAATCACTTTGACCAGGCGAAGGAGCAGCTTTCCCGCACACCGCGAGCGCTGCCGACGATGAAGTTGAATCCGGATGTCAAGAACCTGTTCGACTTCAAGTTCGAAGATTTCTCCTTGGAAAACTATGACCCGTGGCCGACTATCAAGGCTCCGATTGCAGTATGATGAAAATTTCGGTAATTGTTGCAGTTTCGGACAACGGCGTGATTGGTAAGGATGGCCATTTGCCGTGGCATCTTTCCCAGGACCTCAAGCGTTTTAAGGCGATTACGACGGGACATCACGTTTTGCTAGGTCGCAAGAACTATGAAGATATCGGACGCCCTCTGCCGAACCGCGTCAATCTGGTGCTTTCACGGAATGAGAACTTTGAAGCTCCGGGCTGTATCGTCGTGCGCGACATGGAACAGGCTTTGAAGATTGCGGAACAGAGCGGGGAAGAAGAACTCTTTATCATCGGCGGTGCCAGCGTTTATGAAAGAGCCATGCCGAAGTCGACAAAGCTTTACCTGACAAAAGTCCATGCCGAAATCGATGGCGACGTCAAAATGCCGACTCTTGGAGAAGGCTGGAAGCTTTTGAGCGAGGAGCATATCGGAAAGTCCGAAAAGGACGATTACGAAACGACCTTCCAAGTTTTGGAACGTTCGCTCTAGCATTCCCAAATTCAACGGTGTACAAGAAAGGCTCGCTTTGCAACGGGCCTTTTTTCAGATACCCGGAGGGTTCAATTTTTCTGATCTTGTACGAATTGCACCGCTTCGGCAAGGTGCTTAAAGCGGAGGATGTCGATTTTTGCCGATTTCGAAATCTTGGCGGATGCAGGCAGGATGATATGCTCAAAGCCAAGACGCTGCGCTTCTTTGACGCGTAGGTCCGTTTGGCTGACGGAGCGGATTTCTCCCGAAAGCCCGAGTTCGCCGATGACAATCGTATGCGGCGGCAGGGAAATTCCCAAATGGTTGCAGACGATCGCGAGGGCGATAGCGAGGTCCGTTCCCGTATCGGCAATTTTTAAGCCCCCGGCGATGCTTGCGAAAACGTCGGAGTTTCCGATGGGGACGCCTCCGAACTTGTCGAGCAACGCGAGGATAATCGTTAAACGCTTTTGGTCGATGCCTGCAGCGACACGCTGGGCGACCGCATAATTCGTCTGGTTCACCAGGGCCTGCGTTTCAAAGAGCATCGCACGGGAACCTTCAATCGTGCAGCTGACGACGCTACCCGGGGAATTCATGTTCGTCGCGTCGAGAAAAATCTTGCTCGGATTTGAAACGCTCACAAGTCCGCCGGATGTCATTTCGAAGACGCCGATTTCATCGGTGGCTCCGAAACGGTTCTTGATTGTGCGCAGAATGCGGTACTGCCCATTGCGATCGCCTTCAAAATAGGCGACTGTATCGACCATGTGTTCGAGGATTCGCGGACCGGCGATCTGACCGTCCTTTGTCACGTGCCCAATCAAGATCGTGATACAGCCCGAATTCTTGGCAAAGACCATCAGCGAAAGGGTGCTTTCGCGAAGCTGTGAAACGCTTCCAGGAGTCCCTGGCAAATCGGCGTTGTAGACCGTTTGAATGGAGTCGATGACAAGAACTTCTGGTTGGATCGCTTTCGCTTTTTCAAGGATCTTGTCGAGGTTCGTTTCACAAAGCAGAAGGAGGTCGCTGCCCGAAACGCTGAGTCTTTCACTGCGCAACTTGACTTGCACAGCGCTCTCTTCGCCGCTGACATACAAGGCTTTGACGCCTGCGCTTGCCATGGTGGCAAGCGTCTGCAGCACGAGCGTCGATTTTCCGATACCCGGATCGCCTCCGATTAAAACGAGGGAACCTGGAGCAAAGCCTCCGCCGAGCGTTCTGTCAAATTCGGGACTTGCGGAACTTAACCTTTTTGCGGCTGTCGTTTCGATGTCGGCGAGCTTTCGCGGAACGCCGGAAAGTCCGTCGGTGTCGAGACTGTTATGGCCGAGCCCTCGGCGGGTCGCCTTGCTTTCGACGGGACGTTCGACAAGGCTAGACCATGCGCCGCAATGCGGACATTTGCCAGCCCATTTGGAAGTGACTTCGCCACATTCCTTGCAAAAAAATTCGGTATCGTTCTTAGCCATGCTTTAAAAATAAAAAACTGCCACTTGAGAAAGTGACAGTTTTTGACAAATTTGATTGGAGCTTTATTCGATGCCTGCAGCTTCTTCGGCAGACTTCTTACGGCGCTTCTTTTTCTTCTTCGGCTGATCGCTTGCGGTTTCGGACTTGACTTCCACAGCCTTTTCGCCGAGCTTCGTGAAGCCGTACTTACGCGGTTCGAAGCCGTCCGGGAACTTGGTCTTTGCATCGTAAATTACCTTCTTGGCGGTGAACTTTTCGATGTGAGCGTGGGTGAGGTCTGCACCGGAGAAGTCGACGTTTTCCATCTTGGTGTCAGCGTCGATCTTTACGTTCTGCATGTTTGCGTTGAGGAAGGTGACGTTGTCGAGCTTGGCACCGGAGAAGTTTGCACCGGTCAAGTTGGCAAGGTCATAGCTCGTACGGCTGATTGTCGAGTTCGAGAAGTTGGCCTTGGTGAGGTCCGCGTTATCGAAGATGTTCTTGAAGATGTAGGTGCCGTCGAAGATTGCCTTCTGCATGATGGCACCGCGGAAAATGCTCTTGCTTGCTTCGCCATCGAAGAAGGACGCCTTGTTCATCTTAGCCTTTTCGAAAGAGCTCTTGGTGACGACGCCCTTATCGAAAACCACGCCAGAAAGATCCTGGCCGTTGAATTCCATGTTCTTCAGGTTAGACTGGGCGAAGGAAGCCTTTTGGAGCTGAGTCTTGGAAAGATCGACGTCGTTGAAGTCGGTCAAGGAAAGGTCTGCGCTCTGGAGGTTCACATTGATGAACTTGGTACCGGAGAAGTCAGCCTTGGAAAGACCCGCCTTGGTGAAGTTCACATCGCGGAGTTCCACGCCGCTGAAGTCTGCGTTGATCAGGTTGCAAGCCGTAAAGTCCGTCTTGACGATCGTTGCGTCATCGAGTTTGGCGGCACCCATCAAGGAGCGGGAGAAGTTCGTGTTCGTCAAATTGGCATCGCTGAAGTCGGCCATAGTCAAGTCGACATCGATGAAGGATGCGTTCTTGAGGTTTGCATCGCTAAAGTCTGCCTGGTCGGAAACCTTCATAGCGTCCAGACGGGCGTTTTCGAGGTTTGCCTTCGGGAAGCGGGAATCCAGAAGGGTTGCACGGTAGAGGTTTGCGCCCTTCAAGTTGGCTTCCTTAAAATCGGAGCCACGCAGGTCCGCGCCGGAAATGATTGCGCCTTCCAGATTGGCTTCGCGGAAGTCCGGGTTGTTCATCACGGAGTTCTGGAACTTTACGCCACGGAGATCGGAACCGCGGAAGTTGACAGGTTCATGCGTTGCGTTGGAACCGGTAAAGTCCGTCACATTCTTGACTGCCTTCGCATTTTCAAAGTTGAATCCATCGATGTTTTTGCTGCGGAAAGAAACGTTGATATCCTTGCCGCTCCAGTCGGTCTGCTGGGCAAATGCGCCAGCGGTCATGGATGCGAGCAACAAGACACCGAACTTGGATGTCAAATTGAGGTGCATATTCATTCTGTATATCCCTTTGTAAGAGTCCAATCAAAATTTATGTTGCACCTAAAATAAATTAAAAAACACACTTTGGATAAAAAAAAGATAAGATGTTTCTATAAAAAAGCTATTTTGCAGGTTATGACATGCTATTTGAAGGAAAATTATGACGTAATCATCTGTGGCGCAGGCCCAGCCGGGCTTTATGCTGCAAATTGCCTTCAAAAAGCCTCCGCTGGCAAGCTTTCGGTGCTTCTCGTCGACAAAAAATCCCCGTGGAAGGAACCTGTCGCCTGTGCGGAAGCGGTTTCCCGTAAGATTTTCTCCCGCTATTGGACTCCAAAAGAGGAATGGATCCGTCAGCATTTGAACGGCGTCTATTTTACGGCGCCCGATATGACGCGTGTGGAATATTTCCAAAAAGATTGCGGTTTGATTTTGAACCGAGCCGCTTTTCATCACGAAATGGCAGATAAGGCGGCGGAACTAGGCGTTGAATGCCATTTTGAAAATAGGGTCTCTGCCCTTGCCCCGGCTGAAAACGGCCTCTGGGCGGTGACGGTCTGCTCGGGAGAGACGGAATCCGTCTTGAAAACGAAGGTCGTGATCGATGCGACGGGTCCCGGTGCAAAGATTTCTCGTCGTGTTCCGGGCCTTGATGCGCTCGAAACGGGGGATTTTGACCAGGAATCGGCCATTTTTGCAATTGCGAAAGGCGTTCCGCACAGCACGCGGCATATTGAACTCCTTTTTGGTCAGCGTTTCTTTGAAGGCGGTTACGGCTGGGTGTTCCCGCGTGACGGCGAAACGGTCAATGTGGGCCTTGTCGGCGGCCGTGATTTCTTGAAAACGCATCCGCCACGTGCGACTCTCGAAAAATTTATCCAGGAAGCTTATCCGGATGCGAAAATTCTCGCTTTCCACGGCGGTGCGATTCCCTGTGGCCAGTCGGAACATCCGATTGCGGCGAACGGCGTCTTTAAGGCGGGGGACTCGGCGAGTACCGTGAACCCGATCAGCCGGTCGGGCATTGTCGAAGCGATGAAGAGTGGAAAGATTGCTGCGGAATGCGCCTTGGAATGGCTTTCCGCGACTTCGGAAGAAGAACGCCGCGAAATAGAAAAGTCTGCCTACGACCGCTGGATGAAGATCCAGGGAAAGACGCATTTAAATTATTCCCGCGGAAAAAGCGGTTTTGCAAGGATCTCGGATGCGCAGTTCAACAAGGCGGCTCACCGCCTCGCTTCGATTCCTGTGGAAAAGCGCTCGATCTTCCGCATCTTCTGGGCGGTGCTCGCCTCTTCGCCGAGCATTCTCTGGAAGCTGAAATCGTTCTTTATTTAACAGGTTATTGTTCCGTGAAAAGCATTCTAGAAGTTGAAGAAGAAATTCGCGCGACATTTGCCGCATTCACTTCGTCCGACGATAAATGGGCTTATCTCTTGAAAATCGCCCGTGAACATCCGGGGATGGATGATCGTTTGAAAGCCGAAAAGTTCCTGGTGAAGGGGTGCGCTTCGCGCATGTTCCTTGTACCGGAATTCAAGGATGGAATTTTACACTTGCACATGGACACGGAAGTCGGGGAAGCGAACCCGTTGATCAGCCGTGGCCTGGGCGCTCTCGCTCTCAAAATCT
The DNA here is from genome assembly GCF_022776125.1 of Hallerella sp. Taxonomy (NCBI): domain Bacteria; kingdom Pseudomonadati; phylum Fibrobacterota; class Fibrobacteria; order Fibrobacterales; family Fibrobacteraceae; genus Hallerella; species Hallerella sp. Next base: position 22,675 of record NZ_JALFIA010000086.1, read on the forward strand.
ATGACGGTCGCACTCCGGAAGAAATCCTTTCCGCGGATCCGGCATTCTTTCAGAATATCGGTCTGCAGCAGGGGCTTTCGCCGACGCGCGCAAACGGTTTTGCGAGCCTCTTGAAACAAATCTACCTGTATGCCAAGGTCTATAGCGCTTTGGCGACACGTGCAAAGGAATAGGAGGGATTATGCTGAGCTTTATCAATATCATGGGCGGAAAAAATCCGCTGGACGATCCGGAAGATGAAGAATCCACCGAAGGCGGCGAAGGCAAGAAGAAAGTCGAAGTCAAAGGCTTCATGAGCTGGTCGGACGCTCTTGTTCTGCTCCTCATTATCGGCGGTATCATCGGTGGTTATAAGTATTACCAATACACGAAGAAAAAAAGCGCAGAAACGTTTGCCCGTTGCGCCCTGCTCTTTGACGGTGGGGATTTTGCCGTGGCGAAGGACTGCTATGAATCGACATGGGAACTGAGCTATGCTCCTGCCGACCTCGACAGTATTCGTGTGGTGCGTCTCGGTGCAATCGAAGACATGAAGGTTTCCCAGGAATATGTGCTCGAAACAACGCGCACCGCTTTGCAGGGAAACGATACCGTTGCCGCAATCAAGGCGATGAAGAGCTTTCAGGGGCCGATCCTTTTGAATGAGGACGACGCCGAAGAATGGAAGTCCTTGCAGACGGCTTTTGCTTCTGCCATGCAGGATTCCGTGGCGAATACGGTTAAGGATTCGACGGCTGCGAAGTAGACGTTTCGACGAAGATATTTCTCGAATCATCTTCGAGAATGGAAAGCGTGAGGCGGTGGGTGATGCCCACCGTTTCGTCGTCTAGGCGTTCCGGCCATTCGATGAGCGTGACGCCGTCGCGTGTCATATAGTAATCCACGCCGATTTCGCCGAGGTCCGCATGGGGCGAAAGGCGGTAGAGGTCCAAATGGAAAAGGGGCATTCCGTTTGGATTCGGGTATTCGTGGACGATCGTGTAAGTCGGGGAATTGACCTGACCTTGGAATCCAAGGCCCTTGCAGATGCCACGGCTAATGACCGTTTTACCTGCACCGAGCGTTCCGTAAAGCGCAAGGACAGAACCCTTGGGAAGGGTCTTTGCAAAGTCTTCTGCCCACTTCAAGGTTTCTGCTTCGGAGTGGGTCTGGACTTCTAATGCTTTGACGAATTCGGTCATAGGTTGTCCTTGTACTGCTGGTAGCAGAAACTGCGGACGAGTTCAAAGTGGTTGTCGAGATGCCAGATGCCGATGTCTGGGTGCTTGACGCCGTTGAAGAACGTCGTCTTGACCATGGTGTAGTGGATCATATCGAAGAAGACGATCTTGTCGCCTACCTGGAGCGGTTCGTCGAAACTGTAGTCTCCGACGATATCACCGGCGAGGCAAGTGTTTCCGCCCAGGCGGTATTCGTACTTCTTTTCGCCGGGCATGCCGGAGCCGAGGATCATCGGGCGGTAAGGCATTTCAAGGCAGTCCGGCATGTGAGCGCTCACGGAAACGTTCAGAATGGCGATGTCCTTTTCGTTGCGGACAATGTCTTCGACGGTGGCGACGAGTTCGCCCGTTTGCCAGCCCACGGCTTCGCCCGGTTCAAGAATGATCTGAACGCCCGGGTAGCGGCTGTGGAAGCCTTTCAAGATGGAAATCAGACGGTCGACTTCGTAATCGGCGCGGGTAATATGATGGCCACCGCCAAAGTTTACCCACTTCATCTTCGGAATGAATTCGCCGAAGCGTTCTTCAAAGTTCTTGAGGACCGCTTCGAGAGCGTCCGCGTTCTGTTCGCAAAGGGCGTGGAAGTGCAAGCCTTCGATGCCTTCGAGCTGGTCTTCGCGGAATTCCTTGCGGGTGACGCCCAAACGGGAATACTTGCCGCAGGGGTTGTAAATGTCGGTGTCGACGGTTGAAAATTCCGGATTGATGCGGATGCCCGGGCTTACTTTAGCGGCGAGGGACTTCTTTTTGAAGCGCTGCCACTGGCTAAAACTGTTGAATGTAATGTGGTTTGCGATGGTCAGGATTTCGTTGATTTCGTCGTCGCTGTAGGTGGGTGCAAAAACGTGCACTTCCTTATTCATCTCTTCGCGTGCAAGAATTGCTTCATTTAAACTTGACGCGGTCGCCCCTGCAAGATATTTTCCAATAAGAGGAAACGTGCTCCACATGCTGTAGCCTTTCAAGGCACAGATGATCTTGACATCCGCTTCGTCCTGTACACGCTTGAGGATTTCAAGGTTACGGATTAAGCGGCTTTCTTCGAGAACGTAACAAGGACTAGGAACTTGAGAATAATCAATCATGATTCAAATTTACTTTTTACTAGATTTCTCTCCAAGAGAGGTTTTCTTTTGAATCGAATTTGCTGTACCCTTCTTGCTATTCTAGGCTCGTCCTGCTTGGTTTTTGCACAAACGCCTTCGCCTATGGTGCTTACGTCGTCTTCGGGAATAGGCGCTTCTTCGTCATCTGCAAGCTTAATCCGTGGAACAGAGGATTTGGGCAAGGCTATCGAGGCGAAGATGGATTCCATCAGCCGTGCACTCGAAGCGGACTCGAAGGAAAATTCCGACAGTCTCGCCAAGGCAAAGGCAGACAGCGTCCGCTCCGCTCTCAAGGCCGGAAACTATGTGGGCCGTGCCCAGTATGACAAGAGCAACTTTGACTCTTGGAAGATCGATACGGTTTACCAGAAGTCGATGAAGGAAAAGGTTTCTGGAGATTGGCGCACGCCGATTCTTTCGCACGGTCACGCTTTCCGC